>CALBHX010000102.1 GCA_937892925.1 uncultured Lentisphaeraceae bacterium | reverse complement strand
AATGCCCGGCTCGGATGCTTCGTTACGGGCTCCGTGGGGTGTGTTGGGGCGGGATTGGCCGCATCCGCGGGCGTATGGTACGCATCCGCGCTTTTTCAGAATGTTGACGGAGCGTTTGAATGTGTCGCCGGAAGCAGCCATTCGCCGGATGACAGGGCTTCCGGCAGATGTGTTTGGCATTTCTAAACGCGGGTATATTCGCGTAGGATGGTTTGCGGATATTGTATTGGTTGATCCAATGTTATGGCGGGATGTTGCGGAATATAATGCGCCGCATCGGTTTGCAGAGGGTGTTCAGACCGTTTTTGTGAATGGATCGCCGGTTGTCATGGGGGGACAACTGAATCCGTCAGCTGTTCGGAGGGGGCGTTTTTTGGAGCGAACCTAATGAATGTGTGTTGGAGGGGGTGAAAAAGTGGATAGGGCGGCAGGGATTGCCAACCGCGAGGCAGTTGGCGGGAATGTTGTGTGTAACCACACTGCCGGCGCCGATGACGCTGTTTTCACCAATGGTGACGCCTGGGAGGACAATCGCACCTCCGCCAATCCAAACCCCATCCTGAATGGTGATGGGTTCGTGATAGGTGCGAAACCAAGCAGTCCCGCGTGTTTTGTAATCGGGAATGATGCGTTCGGCAGGGTGAACGGGGTGACTCGCGGTGTAGAGTTGCACGTTTGGGGCAATGAGTACGCGGTTGCCGATGGTAATGGGTTCGTTGTCAACAAATGTACAATTCATGTTGATGATAACGTCATTGCCGATAAAAATGAGTTTGCCATAATCACAATGGAAGGGCGTTTCGATCATGACGTTTTCCCCTATGCGCCCGAGCAGATCTTGTAGGATGCGAGTACGGAGCTCCGTTTCTGTATAATCTGTTTGAGCATAGGCATGGGTCAAACGCCGGGCATTGGCAATCAATCGCAGCACTTCTGGTGTCGGGCCATCGCAGATGCATCTATTGGGGTGTTCCATGAGAGTCCCTCCCTGTAAACGTTCCTGTAAATGAGTGAATATCGGCATCGTAGCATGTTAGGAAGGTAAGGGGCTATCGGGGAAGCGCCATTATTTGTCGGAATTCTGCCATCGGCGGCGATAGGCGGTTGGGGTGATGTTAAATGCTTGACGGAAACTTTGACCGAAGAGGCTGCTGTTGCCAAACCCACAATCATAAGCGATGGTAGTGATTGTTTGATTACTGTTGACGAGTAGATGGCAGGCGTGTTGCAGGCGAATATCCCGCAGGTAGTCCATTGGAGAACAGTGTAATAGCTCAGCAAAAAGGCGGTAACAAACTCGTGGGCTGATACAGGCTGCGGCTGCAATTTCTGCTACGCGGATGGAGCGGTTAAATTGATTGAGTATAAACGCCAACATGGCTTTGAGGGGTTCATCGTCTGGAATCGGACGGAGTGCTTTTGGTTGCGGCAATGCAAGCATAAGCAGCCAGATGGTGGAGAGCGCGTGATGCAGGTGTAATTCGTAGCCAAAGTCCCCCTCAGTGTGTGTAAACGAATCTTTCAAATGGAAAAGCAGGGATTGGCAAGTTGGGTCTTGTGGAGAAAAAAGGCGAATTGGGCGGGAAATATCTGTAAGAACAGGATTGACGTAACGCTGATAAATCCGGCTGGTTGGGGAACTGGCCAAGAAGGTTGGAGCGAAGAGGTGCAAGAGCTGTACGGGATCAGTATCTGAAGAAGCAAGTTCTGTTCGATGAAGAACGCCGGGATTTATGAGACCGCCGGAGCCCTGAGGGAAGTGAAAGCGCCCATGGGGTGTGTAATAATCGAGTGCTCCGCGTTCCATATAAAAGAGTTCGAGTGTTGGATGCCAATGCCAGGGAATGTGGTAACGCCCGGGGTAGGCTCGCGTGCCAAGATAGGGAAAATCTTTGGAAAACTCGGGGAATTGTTCTTCACGAGTACGGGGATTGAGGGTAATACGTGTGATCGTATGCATATAAATCGTTCCGCGTATAATCATGATAACAAAGTCGCAGAAGGAATACCCTGTAGACAAAGAATGTGTATGGAAAGAGATGTTATCCTGGTTGTGTTCTTGGTATAATGTTACCCATGAAGAAACGGATTGTTCTTGCTTGTGGTGGAACCGGAGGGCATATTAACCCGGCATTGGCGGTTGCGGAGGTGTTGCGGCAGTGTGGGCATGAGCTTGCATTGATTCTTTCCGGGACACGTGAAGCAGAGGCTCATGCGGCCGCCAAATGGCAGGGAAAGTTATTGCGTTCAGGGGCTCGGAGGATTTCGGATCCGCGTAATCTGTTGGCCTGGTGGCGATGTCTCCGGTTTTTACGTGAATATCACCCGGATGTTCTGTTTGCGACAGGCGGATATACGTGTGTGGCGCCGGTGCTTGCGGCACGGTTCCTGAAAATCCCGGTTGTGTTGCATGAAGCGAATAGTTTGCCGGGGAAGGCGATTGTCTGGTTGTCCAAGCATTTTCGGATAGCGGTAGTGGCTACATCGTTCGCAGAGACGGCGGCTAAGATGCCGTGGGTTAAATCGGTTTATACGGGTTTGCCTCTTAGGGAAAGTGTAGTGGCAGTGATTAAACGGGCTCAACAGATGGAGCACCCTGCGGGGCAATTCTCCGTGCTAGTAACCGGAGGAAGTCAAGGTGCGCGTGGGTTGGATCGCCTGGTCGCTCCGGTTCTGGCTTCGTTAGCGAAGAGCGATTGCCAAGTGCGGGTTGTACATCAATGTTGTAAACATGAGGTTGAGTGGGTGCGTGCTGTGTATAAGGAGACGCCAGATCAGGTGACGGTTGTGTCGTTTATTGAGGATATGGGGGCGGCCTATGGGCGAGCAGACTTGGCAATTGCACGGGCAGGAGCGGCGACATGCTGTGAATTGGCTTGTTGTGCGGTGCCAACCATTTTCATTCCATTGCCTACGGCCGTGGATGATCATCAGCGAAAAAATGCTGAAGCGCTTGTTCGTTGTGGGGGAGCTTTATGTTTTGATCAATTAACGACCTCGCCGGACGATTTGGCTGAGGCGGTGCGACAATTCTATTCGGATCCGTTGCTGCGGCGAACGATGCGGGAGGCGTTGCTTGACTTGCCGCATCCAGATGCGGCAAGGTCAGTGGCGGAATTGATTCTTTCGGTGGCGCGTTAACGGGGTGATGAATATGAAACGGTACGAACGTTCGACTCGTGCCGTTTCATGATGTGACTGAGAGAAATTTAGCGGCCGCATCCGCATCCGGCTCCATGGGCGTGCGGACAGGTCTCCGTGCATTCTCCTGATACGTTGTGGGTTTCGGCCTGAAAGATAGAAAAAGCTTTCTTTATATCCGAACTTCCACATTTTGGGCAACACGGAGGTTTGGCACTTACAGTTCGCGCAAAAAAGTCAAATGCGTGCTTACAGGAGTTACAGGTGTATTCGTAGATTGGCATGATTAGGGTTGGGGTTGCGTGACTACGTGATCAACTAGGCCGTAACCTTTGGCTTCTTCGGCGGACATGAAATTGTCACGCTCGGTATCCTTAAAAATGGTCTTTAGGGGTTGTCCTGTATGGTTGGCAAGGATACCATTGAGCGTCTGCTTCATACGCTGAATTTCTGCGGCCTGAATTTGGATATCCGTACACTGTCCTTCTGCACCGCCGAGTGGCTGATGGATCATGATACGTGCGTTGGGCAGGGCATAACGTTTACCTTTTGTGCCAGCGGCGAGCAAAACGGCTCCCATACTGGCAGCTTGACCGATACAGTAGGTGGCCACATTGCACGAGAGGAATTGCATGGTGTCATAGATTGCCAACCCTGCAGTGACAACACCGCCAGGTGAATTAATATAGAAGGCGATGTCTTTTTTGGGATCCTGTGATTGTAAAAAGAGCATTTGAGCTACGACGATGTTGGCGACGGCATCATCAATAGGACCGCCTAGGAAAATAATGCGATCAAGCAACAAACGAGAATAAATGTCGTAGGAGCGTTCTCCACGGGCAGTTTGTTCGACGACAATGGGGACGAGCATATTTTTCTCGGGTTCAGTCATGGAATGATCTCCTTTAGTTGTATTCAAAATGGATACCTGTTGGATTTTATAACGATAATAGAAATCTGCCGGCTCTGTGTAGAGCTATCTTCTTCTTTTACCCAATCCAAACAATTTGAGCGCAGCTCTGAAGTCGGCAGGGAGCGGTGCATGAACCTTGATGTGCTGCCCAAGAATGAGCGGGTGTGGCAGCTCCAATTCTGAAGCATGCAACATTTGCCGGGTTACGGAGAGTAATCGAGGGTCGCTTGCATGTTTAACGCCATATTGGCGGTCGCCGATGATTGGGTGGCGAATACCTGCAAGGTGTCGGCGAATTTGATGCGTTCGACCGGTTTCAATCCGTAGTGAAAGGAATGATGCTTCGGCATTCGACTGAAGTCGTTTCATATGGGTTACAGCGCGTTCACCATCAAGCGTTTCCGTGAGTGTGGAGGCCAAACGTTCAACGCCGCCGGCCGCGAGCGCAGCATAGAATTTGACTACACGATGCGTTTTAAACATGGCGATTGCTGCTTCTAATGCCTCGGCATGTTTGGCAAAAAGCAATACGCCGGAGGTTTCACGGTCAAGTCTGTGAACGGCCTGAATCGTTGGATTATGCTCCTGTGTGCGCAGAATGTCTTCGGCCGAGTCCTTCCCTTGCGAAAGTACGCCAGCCGGTTTATCAATGGCCAGATAGGCATCATCTTGCCAGAGAATGCGCAAGTGCGGCCGACTTTCTAGCGACTTGTTTTGCTGTGCCCCAGTACTGCGCTGGACGACAAAGGCTACTTTGTCCCCTGGTTTGAGCGGATGATGAGCCATCCAAACTAATTTTCGGTTCACCCACACTATGCGGGCATCGATCATGGCTTTGGCTGCACGGTTGGCAACTCCCAGCCGCCCGGCAAGGAAAAGTTGGAGCGGCATCCCTTCTTCGTCTCGGGTGACGATGGCAATTTTAGGCTTGGCGGTTGGCGATGGCGGCATAACATGAGATTCCTTTTCAGGTCGAGCTTAAAGCATTTTGACAAAGCGGTTGATGCGTGTGGCGGCCTCTTTGATTTGCTCCATGCTTGTGGCGTACGAGCAGCGGACGAATCCCTCACCACATGCCCCGAAGGCAGTCCCCGGAACAACCGCCACATTTTCTGCATCCAACAGCCGAACCGCAAACTCACGTGAAGAAAGGCCGAATCGACTGATATCAGGGAAGGCATAGAATGCACCTGCCGGGTTGTGCATCGGTATACCGGCTTCGGCAAAGGCGGCGCGCAGATAATTTCGGCGCTGCTCATATGCTCGCAGCATTGGCGCCATATCTGCTTCTGGTTGTCGCATGGCTTCCAGTGCTGCATATTGCGAGATCGTGGGGGCACACATAATCGCATACTGGTGAATCTTCAACATGGTGTCCATGATCCAGGCTGGAGCACAAACATAGGCCATGCGAAACCCGGTCATGGCCCAGGCTTTGGAATATCCGTGGTGCAGGATCAGCCGGTCGTGAATTCGTGGAACAGAGGCGAAGGATACATGTTTTTTACCTTCCCACGTCAACTCTGCATAGATTTCATCGGCCAGAATGATTAAGTCATGCCGGATGGCAAAGTCGGCAATCGCTTCCACGTCGGCTTGTTCAAGCACTGCACCGGTAGGATTATTGGGAAAGTTAACCATCAAGGCTTTGGTTCGTGGTGTAACTTTTGCTTCCAGTGCTTCTACCGAGAGCCGGAAGTTATCCTTTACGTGCGTTTCAACCGCTACGGGCACTCCGTGTGCCATGGCAATTTCCGGAGCATAGCTCACGAAGCAGGGCTCATGATAGAGCACTTCATCCCCTGGGTTCAATAAGGCACGCAACGCAACATCAATTCCTTCAGAAGCACCAACGGTAACAAGCACTTCATGGGTTGGGTCATATTCTCCGCCGAACCGGGAGCTTACGTATTTTACAATGGCTTGGCGTAATTCGAGCAGCCCTGCATTTCCTGTATAGTGTGAATGACCTTGTTCCAACGCGAACATGGCTGCTTCCCGAATATGCCACGGCGTGTCAAAGTCCGGTTCGCCAATGGCCAGAGAGATGACGCCATGGCGTGTGCAGACAATGTCAAAGAACTCTCGAATGCCACTTTTAGGCAAGTCTACAATATGTCTGGCCAATCGTTCGTGTGCATTCATCATGGGCTCACCACCAACCGGGCATCTTCACAGGGTTTAGCCATCAAAACACCATTTTGCTTATACGTTTTTAATCGGAAGTGCGTGGCCGTTGAGAGTACTCCATGAATGGTGGACAACTTCTCGCTGACGAATCGCGCAACGGAAATCAGATTTTTCCCACTGACAAAGAGTAAAAGATCATACGCACCACTCATCAGATAAACGGCCTCCACCTCATCAAACTTACTTACGCGTTCAGCAATCCGGTTGAATCCTCCCTCTCGTTCGGGTGTTACACGTACTTCAATCACCGCTGTTACATGCTCCTGTGGAACCAAATCCTCATTGATAATGGCCTGCCACCCGCGAATAACACCTTCCGCTTCTAATCGACAGATGGCGGCATTGACCTCTGCCAATTCAACCCCTAGCATCTTCGCCATTGTTTCAGGTGATTCTTTCGCGTTATTGCGTAAAATGTCTAATAAATTCTCTACCATACGTCCTCCGCAATGAGAATCCTTTTAAAAAGCTCAATCGTTCGGGCATGTACCAGATTCATTACAAAAAGAATGCAATCGCGTCCATGGCAAGTCATAGTTTTCGGTCGCACAGTATACCACGTTGTTGTGTGTTTTGTCCTCAGGGAGCGTTGATATGCAGTTGTTGTCCTCATGTGGTTACGGATTCTGGTTCGGTGGATTTTCGATGATTTTTAAGGCGTGGACATTTTGGGATCACGCCTCAATTCTGTTTAGATCCGCGCCGAGTTTATCCTGAACTCGGCGCGGGTTGGACTCGGAACCGCCCTGAGTCCAGAATTGTTCCCTAAGTATGTTGAATCAAGGGGCACGTCGATTGTTTGGTGCGCCTGTAAAACGAGATGGATGTGAGCATATAAAAGTTGGATGGTAAGGGGGAGGGGGCATACTGCTTAGCAGAACGAAACGTGCGCGGTTATTTGCTTGCGTATGAAATCGTTAGGTTTTGTGGATAAACACGGTTCGAACGTTCAGAAATAGATGGATTTTTACATTTCTAACACAATTTTAACATTCCATACAGGCAAGAAATGTGATATAGTGAGCGTCGTTTATTTATTTACGGCGTAGCCGAATGAGAAGAGAGGTTTCGTATGCTGCAACAAGGTCTTGTGCTTCTATGCGCGGGCATGGGCATTGCTATTGGGTTCCTGAGTCTGCTGGCGATTGTTACCATTGCAATGGGTAAGCTTGCTCCGCGACTGAACTTGTTCCCGGAGCCTGCGCCTAAAAAACCGACTACTCCAGTGGCTGATGATGCAGCGATTGCGGTGGCGATTGCGGTGGCCAATCAGCATTAATTTCGCTTTTCCCTTCCCAATCCAACGACTCAAGGTATAGACAATGAGCAAGAAAATTAAGTTCATGTGCACGGCGTTCCGTGATGGGTTCCAGTCTGTTTATGGTGCCCGTGTTCTTTCCAAAGACTTCATGCCGGCAGTAAAGGTGGCGTATGATGCTGGTATTCGCTGGTTTGAGGCTGGCGGCGGTGCTCGTTTTCAGAGTTGTTATTTTTATTGCCGGGAGGACGCGTTTGACGTTATGGATACGTTCCGCAAAACCTGCCCTGAGGCAGATTTGCAGACGCTTTCGCGCGGGGTGAATGTGGTCGGGCTTGACAGTCAGCCTTCCGACATTATTAAACTTCATGCTCAGATGTTTAAGAAGCATGGCATGACGACCATTCGTAACTTCGATGCGTTGAACGATGTTAACAACTTAAAGTGGTCTGGTCAGTGTATTCATGATGCCGGCCTCAAGCATGAGGTGGTTGTCACCATGATGGGATTGCCTCCAGGCGTAGATAATAAAGGGGCACATACGCCGGAGTTTTACGCTGAGCGTATCAAGCAAATCCTTAAGGCAGAGATTCCGTTTGACCGGGTTTGTTTCAAGGATGCCTCTGGAACGGCCGCTCCGCGCACCGTGTATGAGACGATTAAGCGTGCTCGCAAGCTTCTTCCTGAGGGTACACACATTCAATTCCACTCACATGAAACCGCTGGCAATGGCCTAACTTGTTATCTTGCCGCGCTTGAGGGCGGGGCGGACGGCGTGGATCTTTCCATGGCACCGGTTTCCGGGGGTACATGTCAGCCTGATATCATTACGATGTGGCATGCGCTTCGGGGTTCGGAGTACGATTTAGATATTGATATTGAGAAGATTCGCGGTGCGGAAGAGGCCTTCAAGGAAGCCATGAAGGACTATTTCTTGCCGCCGGAGGCAATGCATTCCAATCCGGTGATTATCTGGTCGCCCATGCCGGGCGGTGCGCTTACGGCCAATACGCAGATGTTGCGTGACAATGGATTAATGGATAAGTATGACCAGATGATCGATGAGATGTATGACTCTGTTCGTTGTGGCGGGTTCGGCACTTCGGTTACTCCGGTTTCGCAATTTTATTTCCAGCAGGCGTTCAACAACGTGATGTTTGGCAAGTGGAAAAAGATTGCTCCTGGATACGGAAAGATGGTGCTTGGTTATTTTGGTAAGACACCTGTCGCGCCCGATCCGGAAGTCGTTAAAATTGCCGCAGAACAGCTGAAGCTTGAGCCCACGACCAAGACGGTGCTTGAGATTAATGATGCGGATGTCAAGAAAGGACGTAAGGCTGCTGAAGCGATGCTTAAGGCCGCTGATTTGCCGATTACCGAAGAGAATATCTTTATTGCGGCGTCCTGCCTTGAAAAAGGAATTGCCTATCTCAAGGATCCTGCCCATGCGCCATTGGGTATTCGGTTAAATGAGAAGCCAAAGGCCAAGAGTACGGGTGGTGCTTGTACCGTTACGGTAAATGGCAAAGCTTACGGTGTGGAGTTGAAAGATGGGAAGGCCATAGTTAATGGCAAGCCCTATGACTATTCAGTGGCAGATGGTCTGAGTGTGCCTACGCCTGCCGCAGGTGCCAGTGCTGCTGGTGGGGAGCCGATTGCCGCACCGGTGCCCGGGCTTATTCTGCGCATTACGGTTCAACCAGGCACTGCCGTCAAAGCCGGAGATGAGATTCTCGTGATGGAGGCCATGAAGATGGAAATGCCGATCCGGGCACCTAAGGATGGCGTTGTTGGCGCTATTAATGTGGGGAGCGGCGATAAGGTGAATGCCGGCGATATTCTTGCAACGCTCTAAGGCTTTCAAAGGAGTTATCACATGACCTTGAAACCTGTTTTGATGGCGATGGCGTTGATGGCCGGTGTGTGCGCGTGGGCACAGGCACCGGATCAAATGGCCGGTGGCGCTTCACAACCTGCTGCGGGGCAGGATGCGAAGCGTTCAGATGCTGCTGATAAGTTCACGGGGATTCAGTCTACGGTGCAGTTGGTAAAGTTGCGCCGTCAGCTGCTTCGAGAAAACGATGCGGCATTTAACGATAAGACAAATGATACCGATCAGCGTTTCCACGGCTCTTATCTCCATGTGACCAATGGTTACATGACCACGGATGACACACCTGGTGCGAAGAAGGCGGAGTATGAGTCGTATAACTATTATGTGAATCCAAAAACCGGGAAGCGTCAATTGCGGTTCCCAGATTTGGTTGGTAAGCAGATCGATTTGCCGCAAGTGACGGGTGTCATTCACTCTCACCAGGTTGGCGATGCAAAGCTTACGGCCAGCCGGATTGCCAGTATGTGGGATTCCACTGGTATCATGGGTTTTACGCTTAAGAAAGAGCCTCCTGCGGCGCCGAAGGCTGAAGCGTTGCCATCTGGTCATCCGGAGACGGTGCTTCCGTTTGGCATCAGTCAGTTGTTGATGATCATGGTCTGCCTGTTCCTCATCTATCTGGCGTTGGTGAAAGAGTTTGAGCCGCTGTTGCTACTGCCCATAGGGTTTGGTGGGTTGCTTGCCAATATCCCGTTTGCTGGCATTACGGCTGCGCCGGTGTTGGACACGTTAGGTAATGTGGTGGAGCCCGGAGGGTTCTTGTACTATACCTTCGAGATGGGTATCAGTTCTGGGCTTTTCCCCATCCTGATTTTTATGGGTGTAGGTGCGATGACGGATTTCGGCCCATTGATTGCCAATCCTCGTATGGCACTTCTTGGAGCGGCGGCGCAGTTGGGTATTTTTACCGCATTGTTGGGAGCCTTGGCTCTTACCCTCTGTGTGGATAGCATCAACTTCTTCATTACGGACGCTGCCTCCATTGGAATTATTGGTGGCGCAGATGGCCCGACGGCAATTTGGCTGACGACGAAGCTTTCGCCTGATTTGCTTGGCGCTATTGCTGTGGCGGCTTATTCCTATATGGCGCTTGTGCCGGTGATTCAGCCGCCGATCATGAAGTTGCTTACCACAAAGGAAGACCGTTTGATTAAGATGAAGCAGCTGCGTACGGTATCCAAGACGGAAAAGGTTATTTTCCCTATTTGCGTACTTCTGCTTTGTGCTGCACTTCTGCCTTCTGCAGCCCCGCTGATTGGAGCACTGATGCTGGGTAATCTGGCGAAGGAATGCGGTGTGGTAGATCGTATCTCGGATACCATGGCGAATAGCCTTTGCAACATTGTTACGATTCTTCTCGGTCTTTCAGTTGGTTCTAAGCTTGCGGCGGAGAAGTTTTTGAATATGGAAACGTTAGGAATTTTACTTCTTGGCGTGATTGCATTCGGTGTGGGAACGGCCGGTGGAGTCTGGATGGCCAAGCTGATGAATTTGATTTGGCGTAAGGACAAGATTAATCCGTTGATCGGTTCGGCGGGTGTTTCCGCGGTACCAATGGCGGCTCGTGTTTCGAATAAAGTTGGATTAGAATATGATCCGACCAACTTTCTGCTCATGCATGCTATGGGGCCGAATGTTTCAGGTGTGATCGGTTCTGCAGTTGTGGCAGGTGTATTGTATTTCTGTTGCCGTTGATATGGTTGTAACAGGAAATGCGACTTGGCAAATCTCGAACCCACTGGGTTCGAGATTTGTTGTTTCTATGGGAGGCAGTGCGTTATGGGTGGTGCGTGTTGGGATGTCTGTGGAGTGAACATTTAATTTGAGAAGAATGTTCGTTGTTTGAGTACGCTAGGTTTGATACATGGACGATCTGACGATAAGCGCCCTAGAGCTGAGTAGGCATAGATACAGTGTATGGCTTGAGCTCCCAGGATTCGTATGTTATAATTTAATCTCGAGAGGTTTTTGTATTTAAATGGAGGATATTAAATGAAACGGATATGTTTGGTGATGGCTGGATTGTTTGTGGGGTGGTGTGTGGTTGCTTCTCCATCCGCGGCATGGGTGCCGGCAGAGACGGATGCGTTGATTGTTGGGCATGCGTTGGATGTGGCACAGCCAGAGGTGGAGAATGTTTGGCGTAAGGCGTTTGAACAGATCTCTGAATTGAAAGGGAAAACGGATGAGAATGTATGGGCCAAGGAGAACCCCGAGGCGTATGAAGTGCTGCGGTTATGGTGTGGTATCTCGAAAGATCAAAAGACGCCTTCGATGAAGTCAATGACTTGTGCCATACAAGTAAAGCAATTGAAGGAAAAGGATGCTAAAAGTGCTCAGGACGTGTTGCAATTGGTATGGATGGTAGAAAATCCAAAAGTGGACATGGCGGCTCTGGATGCAGCTGTCGAGAAATTGTTTCAGAGACACTTTACAGAAGGCGAACGGACGGTAACGATTAAGCGTGTGGGTGAATGGCGGCAATTGATTTTTTCAGGAGAATCGGTACAAGAGGATAAGGGTGGATTTGTCGGATATTGCCCAATTCAGAATGGGTTGTTGTTCGTATTGACGGATGAAATGCGACAGGCGGAGAACATTCGGACGGGTAAGGTGCCGACGTTGAAGACGAATCATCCATTGTTTGCATTGTTTAAGCCTCTAGCTGGATCGGTTGGGGGATCTGTTCGAATGGGGATTCGGGATTTTTCGAGCTTGTGTGCGAGGGTTTCTCAAGCCGCTGAGTCGGGATTGTCTCCCAAATCGGATGCGATTGGTTTGATGCAGGCGGGGATTTGTCTGACTAAGCAGGCGGAAGTGGCCTGTCTGGTACGGTTAGAGTATCCTACAGAAGAAGCCGCAAGGAAACAGGCGGAAAAGCTTGAGCAGATTCGAGCAATGGCTGTAACTATGCTGTTGCCTACGGTATTGCAGAAGCAGGATTCTGTAACGGCTGCGTTGGTACAGGCGATTAACTGTGAGGTCAGGGGGCGCGCATTATCGTTGAAGCTTGCACTTACGCCTGAACGAGCCGCTGCATGGGTTCGTGAGGGACTGGAGTTTCAGGCTCGCCAGGAGCAGGTGCGACACGCTGCCCAAAATAGTCCAAAAGTGGATGTTGACTTCGAAGAGTAAACGGTTTGTTTTTCTACGCCTGCGGAGTGTACTTGAGCATGTCGGCAGGGGAAAAGCAGAAGTGATTAATGCATTGATCTGCGTAAGGAGCCTCATGTATTCGGGGCTCCTTTGTTTTTGGGGATGATGTAGGAAGGTGCATAGACGTAGGAATTTATCGGAGCACGGATAAAAGCGAAATCAGGAACCTGTAGTTATGCTATCCTATAAAGGTTATGTTGGTTCGCTTGTCAGTTCGTAATTTGGCGGTGGTCGAAGAGACCGATGTGATTTTTGGTTCGGGGCTTAATGTCATTACCGGCGAGACGGGGGCAGGGAAATCTGTTCTGATGGGGGCGCTCCGCTTATTGTTAGGTGAACGGGCGGATCGCTCGGCGATTCGAACCGGCGCGGATGAGGCTGTGGTTTGTGCAGTTTATGAGTTGGATGATTGCCTGGCAGTGAACGCGGTTCTTGCGGATGCGGATTTGCCGCAGTGTGAGGAGGGTATATTAGTGTTACGGCGCGTGATTACGGCCTCAGGTGGGGGGCGTGTACGTGTGAATGACGCGCCGGCAACGGTAGTGTTGTTGCGTCGTTTGGCTCCGCTGCTAGCAGATATTCATGGCCCTAATGATCACTTGTCTCTGTTGGACGGAGCATTTCAATTGCGGCTTTTGACGGCCTATGCTGGAGCAGAACGGGAGTTGGCAGATTATCAATCAGCATGGACGGCTTTGCAGACGGCACGGAGGCGATTGGGCGAGATGGTTGGAGATCCAATGGAACGGACCGCATTGATGGAACGATTGGCCTATGAGGCGAATGAAATCCGCGAGGTGGCTCCGACAGCTGAGGATGGTGAAGAGTTAACAAAGAGGCATGCGGCGGCGGCTAATGCTGAGGAGATTCTCTCGGTTGGAAATGGCCTGATTAGTCAATTGACAGATGGTGAGAATTCGATTGCAGAGCAATTAGCAGCTGTGAATCGTGTGCTGCATGAGTTGTCGCGTTTGTTCCCGGAAGCTGTAGCGTGGGGGAATGAGCTTTCCGGGGTGCAAGTTCAGATTCAGGAATTGTCGCAGACGATGGCACAACGGTTGTCTCAGGTGGATGCGGCACCGGATGTGTTGGAGTCGCTTGAGCGTAGAGTGGGGCAGATTCAGCGACTACGCCGTAAATATGGGCCGACGGTTGAGGATGTCATTCGTCATGGCCAAGAGGTTCAGGCGAAGTTGGATGCTTTGATGGGAACCGATGCCGAGGTTGATCGACTGAGGGGTAAGGTCGTAGAGGCGGAGGCGGAGGTTTATCGTACGGGAATGGCTTTGCGGGTTGCACGAGAACGAGCTGTTCCGGCATTGTCTCGTGCGATTTCTGAGGTGCTGCGGGATCTGGGTTTTCTTCAAGCATCATTCCCAATTGTAATGATCCCTTGTGATGCGGGCGTGTCGGGGATGGATGAGGTGGAGTTTCGGTTTGAACCAAACCCAGGCGAGTCGCCGAGACCGCTTGCGGATATTGCGTCATCAGGTGAGATCGCGCGGGTTATGTTGGCGGTTAAGACGATTTTGGCGAAGCATGATGCAATTCCATCATTGGTGTTTGACGAAATTGATGCAAACATCGGAGGAGATGTTTGCCGTCGAGTGGGTGAAAAATTACGTCAGCTGGCGATGGATCGGCAAGTGATTTGTATTACGCATCAACCGCTTACGGCTGTGTTTGGACAAACACACTTACGCGTGGTTAAGCACGTGTCAGAGAGCGGCCGAACGGTTACACATATTGAGTCGCTCCCGGAAGAGGTAAGAGCGGATGAGATTGCTCGAATGTTAGGCGGAGGAGATGCTGCAAAACGTCTGGCTCGGGTATTGCTGCGTTCGCCTGAGTGTGCAGAGGTGTGTGGGGATGGACAGGTGTATGCCTGTGGTTCTCGATGACTTCGTGAGAAGGACAAAAGTTTAGATTCGGAAGTGAGCGTGGTTATGGCAACAGCTTTGTTTGCATCGTCAACATTGTTCTTATACGGTCCGCCAGCAACGGGAAAGTCTACCTGTGCTAGGAATTTGGCGGTAGCTTTGGGTAAAGAGGCAATAGATTTAGATGCATGCGTGGAACGTTCTGTTGGAATGACGATCCCGCAATATGTGGCAAAGGCCGGTGCGGAGGCTTTTCGGGACGTAGAGAGTCAGGTGTTGCGAGAACTCTGTTCGGTACGACCGTGTGCAGTGGTGGCGCTGGGGGGGGGGACGTTGCTTCGGCAGGAAAATCGATCGATGGTTGAGAAGTGCGGACCTGTTGTATGTATTCAGACTCCGCCCGATGAGCTGGCGCGGCGTGTAGAGCGTAAA
This sequence comes from uncultured Lentisphaeraceae bacterium, assembly GCA_937892925.1. Taxonomy (GTDB): domain Bacteria; phylum Verrucomicrobiota; class Kiritimatiellia; order RFP12; family DVOR01; genus Spyradenecus. Next base: position 25,019 of record CALBHX010000102.1, on the reverse strand, counting down.
GCTGGGAGCCGTCCGTTCTCCAAGGATGCTGGGGCTTTATTAAAGACATTGGAAGAGCGCCGTGAGCATTACGCTTCGTTTCCGCTCCAGGTGCATCTTTCCGGAGCGCAGTTGCCGCAGGAGGTATGGCCGAGAGTGATGGCTGCTTTTGGGCGTTTTTCAGTTTCAGGGATGGGAAAACCGTATTCGGTAACGGTACTTCCAGATGCCTTCGAGATGCTCCCGAAGGTGTTGGAAAGGTTGGAGCCAGTTCCTCCGAAATTGTTGCTTGTTGGAGATTCCAATACGTTGCCTCGTTATCGGGAGGTGATACGCAGAACACTTGGACGAGAGATTACCTGTCATGAAATCCCGGCAGGGGAAGAGCATAAGACCTTGCGAACGGTGGAGGAGATATGGGAGGCCATGTTGCGGGCTGGCCTTGCACGGGATGGGTTGGTTTTGGCGTTGGGCGGTGGAGTGGTTGGCGACTTAACTGGTTTCGCTGCGGCAACATGGCTTCGAGGAATTCGATGGATGAATCTGCCAACGTCGTTATTGGCTATGGTGGATGCAGGGGTTGGAGGAAAGACAGGCGCGGATTTACGTGCAGGGAAAAATCTGATTGGGGCGTTTCATCCACCATGCGCTGTACTATCGGATGTTCGTACATTGGAAACCCTGCCAATGCGGGAATGGCGATGTGGCTTGGCGGAAACATATAAGCATGCTGTAATAGGAGATCCTGGGCTAGTCGGGATGTTGAAGGAATGTTGGTCTCGTCAAGGTAATTTAGACTTCCGAGCACAACTGGTGGCACGTTCGGTTGGTGTAAAAATTCGAACGATTTTAGAAGACCCGTTTGAGCGAACAGGCCGACGAGCCGTGTTGAATCTTGGACATACGGTTGGTCATGCAGTGGAGGCTGCCAGTAGGTTTAGGGTGGCGCACGGAGAGGCTGTGGCGATTGGATTAGTGGCAGCAGCACGGATAAGTGAACGCGTTGGTCTGGCGAATCCTGGATTGGCTGTACGTTTTTCGGAGGATTTGCGTGCGCTTGGATTGCCAACAGAGATTCCAGAGGAGTATAGTCCGGACGTTCTGTTGGAGTATTTGTCGCATGATAAAAAGAAAAGTGGCGGGATCGTCCGGTTTGTATTGCCTGTTTCGATGGGGCAGGTAAAGACAGGATGTGCAGTTCCAGAGGAGGTGATCCATGACATTCTTGCAGGACAACGGTTTTGATGCACATGTTACGAATGCTGAACAGATACTGGAGGCATTTCGTGAGGAGATGGTGCGGGGGTTGTCGGGAACAGGCTCTTTGCCGATGTTGCCTGCGATGTTTCCCTTGAATGCTTCAATACCGTGTAATTGTGAAGTTGCAGCATTTGATGTTGGAGGAACTAATATTCGTTCTGCACGCGTGCGTTTTGATACTCAGGGGAAGCCGGAGATATTGAATCAGCTGCATGGATTTATGCCAGGTTCACGCGGGGCGGTCAGTTACGAAGAGTTTTATCGGGTATTGTGTGATGCTTTGTTGCCCAATATTCGTAAGAATGAATGTTTAGGGTATTGTTTTTCTTATCCGGTGGATAGTACGGGGAATTTACTCTTTTGGACTAAGGGTATTCAGGCGGCATCGATTGTTGGACGTAATGCCGTAAGTGATTTAACAGAGGCTCTGGCTACCCGTGGCGTGCCAAACGTTAAAATACGTATTTTAAATGATACGGTGGCAGCATTGTTGGCAGCCTATGTAAGTCTTAAACATGAATCTCGTGCGGGGTATGTTGGATTTATTCTCGGTACGGGGACGAATACGGCTTATGCAGAGGTTGCTGAGCGCATTCCTAAGGCAAGGGGGTTAAGGGCAAAATTATTTTATCCGGTGAATTGTGAATCCGGGAACTTCACACGGTTTAATCTGTCGTATTTTGATGAACGGCATGAAGCTGTTTCTGGAACGGGGCGTGCGCTTTGGGAACGGTGTATTTCAGGTGTGCATTTGGGGCCGTTAGGTACTGAAATTCTTCATGCGGCGGCAGAGGCTAAGTTATTTTCTTCGGGAGTGTGTGATGCGGTTTTGGGGAGAAAGTTTACCAATGTGGAGCTGGACGGTTTTTGCTCCGGGAAAATGCCAGAAGTTTTGTACTGTTCATCTGATGAGGCTCAAACGATACGAGAATTGATTTGCCCAATGTATGAGCGTGCAGCGAGATTTGCGGCTATCAATGTGGCGGCGGCGGCTTTGCAGTCTGCAGATGCGCGTGGAGCGCGATCGGGCACGATTCGGATTAATGCAGATGGTTCAACTTTTTGGAAAACAGCAAGCATTCCATTCGTGGATGTGATGAGTGAACAACTTACACGCCTTCTTCGTCCGCGAGGATTTGACTTTGAAATAGTTCGGATCGCAGATGCACCGTTAATAGGGGCTGCATTGGGTGCAAAATGTTAGAACTTTTATGTCGCTGCCGAACCTTCATTTTATAGGACGAGATGTCGCTGCACCAGAGCTGGTATTGCGGTGGTGTCGGTGTCAGTGGCCGGAGCGATTGCCGAACGGCCTTGTGTTTTGTGTGCCGACGGCGTTATCAATGAGGCGGCTACGTGATGCGTTAACGGCTTCATATCGGGCATTTCATGGTGTTCACTTTGTTATGCCTGCGGGGCTTCTGGCGTATTTTTCCAAGCTAGGGGATGTTGCAATTGCGACTCAGGCGGAAATGTTGTGTGTGTGGGATAGCGCACTTATGTGGTTGCAGGAAATGGATTCATGCAATGAACTCACGACATTTCTTTTCCCTGGTAAACGCGAATGGCTTGGGCGTCCTGCTGCGCGTTATGCGGTAGCCAAGCGTCTCCTGGCTCTACGTAGCACATTGGTTGAGGCTGGTTTGGATTTTTCAACCGTTGCAACACACTCCGCGACACACCGACTGGAAAGCTTGCGTGAACAACGTCGATGGGATATTTTGGCTGTGTTGGAAGTACGAGTTCGGGAAATTCTTCATGAGTCGCGGTTGGAGGATCCCATAGATATTCAGCTGCGTACGTTTCAGAATCCGGTTGCACAAAAATTGGAAACAGCGACACAATGGCGGCTTATTATGGCGTGTGTCCCGGATTTTATGCCGGCATTAAAATCGTTGTTACAGAGTGCTCCGCGGTGTGACATTTTGATTCAGGCAGATCCTTGTGAAAAAGAGTTTTTCGATTCATTTGGATTGCCGGATGTGGAAAGATGGGCAAGAAAATCGTTAGAGTTGCCATTGGTGTCGATTCATGTTACGGAAAATCCTTCAGAAGAGGCATCATTTGTTGATCATTTTTTCAAGACCAAGGGGTCGCTTACTTCATCTTCTGTTTGCCTAGGTGTACTGGATCATGCCGTGATGCCAGCGCTTACGGCTCAGTTGGAAGAGCGAGGTATGACACTTTTTCAACCAGAACCGATCTCTCTGGTTTCACAGCAACAGGGGCGTGCATTGAAGGCGATGGTGATGTTGGCGCGAGGTCATCGTCCCGAACAGGTGCTTCCATTGATCTCATTCCCAGAAATACCAGCACTGTTTCATTCTGGATATGCTGATTTGCGGGCAGCGTATAATCGGGTCGTTGAAAAGCATTTGCCAGGTTCGCTTGAGGCGCTGTATATGTTTACTGAGCAGTACGAACGAGAGGTTCAGGACTGTGAGCGAATACAGATTCATAAATTACGTATGTTGCTGCAACAGTGTATCCAATGGGTGAATGTATTTCAGTGTGCGCCTGTAAAGGGTGCACGGGAGTTTATACGGGATATCTACGGTGATTTGGTCGTAAATCCTGCTCAACATGAGTTACAGTTTGCCACGTTTGAGGCATTGCATAGTGTATTGGAGGAAATTGAAGGGCTTCGGGTAGAACTAGGACAGAAAGCGCAATTGATTGATTCAGAGTCGGCAATGGAGTTGTTGCTTGCTCGTTTGGAAGATGTTAACCTGAAGCCGCTTAGACGTGGAGCGGATTGTTCGTATGAGGGACGAATGGAAGTCTTGTGGTCGGCTTCTCCGAATCTTGTTTTGGCTGGATTGAATGAGGGGATATTTCCGGACACATCATTTGACGACGTATTCTTGCCGAACGATTTTCGTCAAAAATTGGGGTTGCGGTCGGATGCCAACCGATTGGCGCGGGATGCGTATATCTTATTTACGGCGGTAGCGTGCCGAAAACCGGAAAATGTTTGTTTGCTCTGTGCACGCTCGAATGTGCGTGGAGATTGGTTGAAGCCTTCACGTTTATTCTTTAGAAATACAGCCGTTCATGTGCGAGAAACGTTGGCACGCCGACTTTTTGTTGATGATCTTCCAAACAAAAGAATTGTAGGTTCAGAGACTGGGTTGAGCTTTTTGGAGAATCCGAGGCGTTGGCGAAAACCGGATCAGTTGAGAACCATCACGGCTTCGATGATAAAAGCTTTCTTGTGTTCGCCGTTGGAGTATTGGTTGACCTATCGTCTTCATGTTTTGGATACAGATCCATTACCGGAGGGAATAACAGCTCAATATCTTGGAACCTTTCTACATCGTGTGTTGGAGATGTTATCTCAGATTAAAGATGGTACAGAGGAAAAAATTGCATCGCGACTGATAATGCAGCTTCATGAGGTGTTTAGAACTCAATATGGTGAACATCCGGAGGTTCCAGTGCTGGCAGGGCTCCAGAGTGCGGAAACTCGCTTGCGGGAGGCTGCTCGGGTGGAAGTGCGATCTAGGGAACAGGGGTGGACAACCCGTTACATTGAATCGCAAACACATATGGATGAGTGGAACGTGCCGTTTAACATTGGGGATGGGAGAACGGTTTTTCTGAGTGGGCAGATCGATCGAATTGACTTTTCAGAGACATTGGGGTGGCGGGTTATTGACTATAAGACTGCTGCGCGCGGAAAACTGCCTGCTGCGGCGCATTGGCGTAACTTGCGAGAGGGAATCCGTTGGATGGACTTTCAATTGCCGATTTACCGGCTAATGGTTCGCCATGCATTACATCTGGATTCAGAAACACCTTTAACGCTGGCTTATTTCTTGCTTCCAGAGCGGTCGGAGGCGACAATCGCCGAATACGAAGACCCACCTGGCGGAGAAGCGGAAACAGAGACCGCACTTCGTGCGACTCTGAGGGCAATGTTGGCGCTGGAACATGAAAACGTTCCTGCAGATGTGGGTGAATTTGGAAATACGTTTCTCGCTCGTTTGACAAAAAACACAGAGTCTATCTCCTGAGATCGGTTATGCACCTAACGCAAAAAAAGAGACAATGGTTATACGCACTACAACGTCCTTGGCCGCTGGAACAATACCCACTGAAGACACTTGCCGAACAATTGCAGACAACGGTTGCGGAATTGTCTGATTTTGTAGTTTGGCTTCGTGAGCAGGGTATCGTTCGTCGAATTGGAGCCGTCTTTGATGCACGTCGGTTAGGTTATCGAAGTTGTTTGTTTGCGCTTCGAGCATCGGAGCCGTTTTTGACTTTGGCAGCTCAGCGGGTATGTGCTCATTCTGGAGTGACGCATGCTTATGTTCGGGGGTGGCCGCAAGATGTTCGATTGAATGGCGTGCAGGCTTCGGATTATGCGGCTTATCCGAACCTTTGGTATACACTTTCGGCGCGAAGTGAACGTTTTGAGCAGGAAGCTGCACAGTTGGCGGATTTATGTCCGCGGGCATTCCCTGCGATCGCGCGGTATAAGATTGATGTTGTATTTGATGAACGGACACGTGGACGAGATGAACGGACGGAGTATACGACAGCTGCTCCGGAGAATCGCTCAGATGAACCAGAAGTGATTCGGGCAACTTCTGAAGAACGTGCATTTGTTCGTCGCTATCAGGATGATACGACTACGCCGGAAACGCCATTTCTGGGCGAAGATCTGCCGATTCTGCGTGCATGGCAAAAGAAAGGCATTATGCGGCGGTTTGCACTATTATTGCGGCATCGAAAGGTTGGGTTTATGGCGAACGGAATGTGTTGTTGGCGTGTTTCGCAGGAAAGTCGGGATGACTTGGGACGGCGACTCGCAGCTGAGCCTGAAGTAACTCACTGTTATGCTCGCCCATCGGTTCCGGAGTTCCCTTTTAATCTTTATGCCATGGTGCATAAAACATCCTGGGAGGCCGGAATGGATGTGTTTCAGCGGTTGTCACAGGTCGTGGGTGTTTCTGAAACATCCGGCCGGATTTTTTTCTCCACGCATGAGTATAAAAAAAGTAGTATGAGGTTTTTTGTAGAAAGGGAGTGTGAGCTGTGAGATTTGTATTTTTGTTGAGTATGGTGAATTTAGCCATTGGTGTGATGGCTTTAGAGTTTCGAAACTTGACTTCGGAAGCGCACATAAGCGGGTCGGAACTGAAGGTATCGGATTTCAAGGATAAAGTGATTGTGGTGGAAGAATTTGGCTTGAATTGTCCACCTTGTCGTGTAAGTTTGCCGTATATGGTAAAACTGGCTAAGAAGCTGGATCAATCTGCGGTGGTGTTTCTTGGTGCACATGTTCAGAAGCGAAACGATGAAGCGGTTCAAAAACTTTTGAAAAGTAATGGATGTGTCTATCCTGTGTACCAAGGTTTTCAGGTTGTTGGTGTGCCGCAGTCGTCATCGATTCCTCATGCCTATGTCATCAATCACAACGGGCAATGTGTGTGGAATGGTAATCCATTGTCGGAAGCAAAAGATTTTGAAAATGCAATTGAAGTGGCAGTTAAAGCACTTCCTAAAAGGATCCCCGGCTCGTTGGCATCGGGTGTAAACCTGGTTTATTGTAAGGATATGGCCTCTCGCTTGCGGATAGGGCAAAATATTGAGCCTGCCTTGCGTCAATTGGAAACTCGTGTAGCCAAGGGCGGCGCTATGGCTGAAGAAGCTCGAACATTGATCACACGATGTAATACATGGGCGGCAGAAATGATGCAGGAAATCCAATGTAACTTGGCGGAAAAACCGTCTGCGGCACTTGCTGCAGGTCGGCTCTACTGTCGGACGTTTCCAGTCAAGGCCGCGGCCATCAAGGACGAATTGATTCAGGTGATGAAGGATGGACAGACGCGTCGGCTGGCTATGTCTCGACAGGTGCTCCAAAAACTTCGTCAGGCCAAGGTGAATACGGCAAATGCGCGTAAGCAATTACTGGAAAAGGTGAATTTTCAGATTAGGCAGCTAGGTACGATGACTGAGAAGGCCGGGGATACGGATATGGCGGAGGTTAAGGCCTTATGGAATGCTTTCGCCACAGAACTGGAAGGACAACCGTAACAGATTCCCTGTGCTTCGCTGTATGCAGCGTAGGGAAGTTGAAAGGGGATGGGAGCAGAAGCCTGCTCCTTTGGTGTAAGATAATCCGCGAAAGGATGGTTAGATATGGCTAAAGTATTGATGAAGACCAATAAAGGTGAGGTGATGTTGGAGCTTGATGAGGTTGCCGCGCCTGAGACGGTGGCGAATTTTCTTCGTTACGTGGATGAAGGGTTTTATGCCGGCACATTGTTTCATCGTGTGATTCCTGGGTTCATGATTCAGGGTGGAGGATTTGATACTGAGCTTCATCAGAAACCCACGCGTGAGCCTATTTGCAATGAGGCCGTTAATGGACTAAAAAATATCAAGTACACCATCGCCATGGCTCGAACTCCGGAAATCCATTCGGCTACATCGCAATTTTTTATTAACACGGCAGATAACGATTTCCTGGATTATCGGGCACCTAATCCATCTGCTTATGGGTATGCGGTTTTTGGTCGTGTAATTGAGGGTTTTGATGTGGTAGATGCCATAGAGCAGGTGTCGACTGGAACGGCAGGCTGGATGGCAGATGTGCCCAATATGCCCGTTATAATTGAGGAAATTGTTCGGTTGTAGGTGGAGGTGAAAATGCGTAGAATGCAAAAATATAGAGGAGTTGATGGTAGGGCACCTCTGGAGGGAGTTGGGGTGCGGGTTTTGGTTGTAGGATATGTGCTATTGATGTTGATGGCAGGCGGGTGTATGGTTGGGCCGGATTATCAACCTCCAGAAGCACCACAGACGGCAACTGAAATTTTTGTCGGAGAAGCGCCGGAGGTGGAGACGTTAGCGGAATGGTGGCAGATTTTTCATGACTCGGTGCTGACGGATTTGATCGCGCGTGGAATAGCTGCGGCTCCTACGGTCGAGGCAGCCCGTGAACGACTCCGGGCAGCGCGTGCGCAGCGAGAGCAGACGGAGGCCGAATTCTGGCCTAAGTTTACCTCTAGCGGCGCCTACACGTTCAGTCGAAGTTGGGATGGGAAAGAATCCTCTAAAGGGTGGAATAAACGGATTGGAGCTTCCGTGGATGCCCAGTGGGAGCTTGACCTCTTTGGTAAGGTACGCCGTTCGCAGGAACGTGCTGAAGCGGAGGAGGAACAACTTGCTTATTCGTTGCAGGATGTTCGTGTTTCTCTTGCTGCAGAAATTGCTTCTGCCTATGTGGATGCTCGTCGTTATGCCGCTCAAATTGATATTGCAGAGGCCAATTTGGCTTTGCAGGAACGAAACCTTGGGCGGGTTCGTAAACGGTGTGAAAGTGGTGACGCTCCGCGATATGATCTATATTCCGCTGAAGCACAGGTTTCTCGAACACGAGCTTCTCTCCCCGTGCTTTATCAAAGTTTGAATCAGACGCAACTGCTCTTGGATCGCTTGTGCGGGCTTACACCTTATGCCACGCGAGATCGGTTGATGGAAGCGTTGGATACCATGGAATTGCCTACGGATGTGCCTCGTATTCCCCAAAATGATTTGCTTCGCCGGCGGGCAGATGTTCGTATGGCGGAGGCTGCGATCCATGCGCAAACTGCGGCTGTTGGAGTGGCAGAAGCCGCACTCTATCCCTCTTTTTCGCTGAGTGGAAGCTTGGGTCTTTCTTCACCTGATCTTGCTCCTTGGAGTTCTTACACGCGTACTCTTTCGTTGGGACCTTCTTTCAGCTGGAATATTTTTGCGTTTGGGTATTGGCAGAAACAGGTGGAGTCGGCCAAGGCTACGCTTCTGGCTACGGTGGCAGATTATCGGGATACTGTTTTGAAAGCCTATCAAGAAGCTGAAACTGCTTGGACGGCCTATCGTCATGAAGCGGCTCGAGCACAGGATCTTCAGCGAACGGAACAGGCGTGCCGTCAAGCATTAGACGTGGCGGATAAACTATATGAACTTGGCGAAAAAGACATTGAGGATGTTTTGTCGCAACAAAGCGCATTACTTACGGCACAAGAAGCGCTTGTTTCTCATCGGGCAGATCTTTTTGCTGACATGATTACGCTTTATAAAGCTTTGGGGGGAGGGTGGGCTGACTCAGAACAGGCGCCAGATGCAGACGCATCATAGCCGGAGATTCTTTCACCTCGCCCTGACTCTGAGATGAAACCGCCCCAAGTTTGTTGTGAATCCGGGGCGGTTTCATCTTGACTTCACCTCATTCTCTTGAATTTTGGAGCTAATGGGGGCGTGAAGTGGGGGGATATTTCACAGGCCGTACTCCCTAGTTGAGGTGGTTGACAGGATCATTTTCGTAATCATCTATGCGTCTTCGTAACCCGTCTTCTTTTTCGTTTTACATAGACACACAGTCATTCCTCATACAGACTATCTAGACGTTACTTTACTTACCTTAATTGCATTTGCTGTGAATAAATAGATGGCACCGAAGAAGGCGTGGCCGAAATGGTCATAACATCAGATAGGTCTTTTTACGTCGGGTGGATAGAATGTTTGTTTTGGATGTGAGCGAGATAGATTGAGGAAATGACGGAGATTTTGGTACTCTAGAGGAAAGGATGAAAAGGATGAAAATTCATACTGTTTTGTTGGCATGGTGCTTGTGTGTGAGTATGGCATTTGCAGAAGTCTCGCATTATGATGGTGTGGCGGCTTATGTCAACGATAAGGTGGTAACGATTGAAACGGTCTTGCAGCAAATGCGAGCCAATTTTGATTTATCGAAAGTGGGGCGGGAGGCGTTACCTGGGCGAATTCGGGAGTTATTTCCAGTGGTGCGCGATTTGATCGTGGATCGTATGTTGATTTTAAAGGCATATGAGGATTCTGGTGCGCAATTACCAAATGAAGCCGTTAATGAGCGAATTCAGACGATTCTAGCGGAAGATTTTGAAGGGAATGAAGCGCGGCTTAGGGCGGTGTTGCGCGGGCAGCACATGACGTATGATGCCTGGGTAAAGCAGGTGCGTGAGGATATGATTGTTCAAGCTATGCGGCAGCTGCAGGTGGGGAAGAAGACTTCGGTCTCTCCAAAGCGGATTCGTGCATATTATGCTGCGCATGCGGATGACTTTGCGCAGGCGGGGCGTGTCCATGTTCGGCTCATTCTGATTCCGCCGGAGAAAGGCGCTTCGGTTGCGGAAGAGGCACTGGCAGCGCTTCGCGGCGGGGAGGATTTTGCTGCTGTCGCGAAACGTTTTTCAACAGACAGTCGGGCAGAAAAGGGTGGCGATTGGGGGTTTGTGGAGCCAGAAAAAAACTTTGCGCCGGTGGTGGTGGCAGCATTGAAAAAGTTGAAGCCTGGGGAATATTCTGAGATATTGGAGACTTCCGGATACCGCTCTATTGTGCAAAAGGTGGAGGAACAGCGGGGTAAACGCCCCACACTGACGGAGGCGTGGCCAGCGGTTGAGGCTGCTGTTCGTAATGAGTTGGGGCAGGAACGATACAAAGTCTGGTTGGAAGGATTACGTAAACAGGCTTACATCAAGGTGGTAAATGTCAAGCTTTGATTAGGAGCGGTAATGGTATGAGGCGGAGGATGAATCGGACATCACCTAGCGAAGTGAAGGCGTGGTGTATTGCTCATGGCTTTCATCCGAATAAAACACTTGGACAAAATTTTCTGATCGATCGTAATATTTTGGAGGTGTTAGCGGATACTGTGGGGGCTCAGTCGGGGGATCGCGTGTTGGAAGTAGGTCCTGGGCTGGGTGTGTTGACTGAGGCACTTCTTCGGCGTGGTGCTCGTGTGACGGCGATCGAGAAGGATCCGGTTCTAGCAGCATGGTTGCGAGAGTCGTTGGTGCTGGAATTCCCGGATACACTGGAGCTTCTAGAGGGAGATGCCTTAGAAGTGGAGTGGGCGCCTTTGCTTTCACGAGGATTTGTGGCGTTCGCCTCCAATCTTCCCTATTCAGTCGGAACCCGTATCTTGATGGACTTGATTTGTCAAGAGGAGGCGCCTAACCGGTTGGTTACGTTGGTGCAGCAGGAGGTCGGCGAGCGGTTTGCCGCACGGCCATCTACATCTGCTCGGGGTACGGCTGCGGTGTGGATTCAGCAGGATTATGATGTAACATTGGTGCGTCAGGTAAAACCGACTTGTTTCTGGCCCCCGCCGGAAGTAACTAGTGTGGTGGTGGCTATGACGCGTCATGCGCATGCTGCCTTACCGCTGCCAGCAAAGGCATTTTTACGAGGTTTGGTCAAGCAGGTATTTATGCAGCGTCGAAAACAATTAGGAGCCGTTTTACGTAAAGCTCCGGCACCTTATTGTGGTATTGACCCTATTGAGGCGGGTATTGACCCTCAACGACGGGCAGAGACCCTGTCTCTTCCGGAGTGGGAGGCATTGGCACGTCTTGGGTGGGAAGGACGCTCGGAGTGATTCAGGATGTGCCGGATAGGCTGACATGTTTCCCGGATGGAATCCCGATTCGAGGTGATTGGGTGTTATCATGCCGAGGTGGTGCGGTTGCATTTGAACCATGGCGTGAGCATATGGTGACGGTTATGCCATTGGTGCGTGTTGGGGCACAGACAATTTTTCTAGGGGCAGCCGGCGCTTCGTCGTTTGGAAGTTCACAGCAATTACGTTGTTTACCGGAAGATGCTTTACGGTTTGGAGCATTTACGGCACTGCACTTGGCTCAATGGGTATTGAATCACCGTTATTGTGGGCGTTGTGGTGGGTTGAATGTGCGTTGTGGAGCGCGTTTGGTTTGTTCGGTTTGTGGGTGTGAGCAATATCCTGTTATTGCGCCGGCAGTGATTCTTGGTTTGGTGCACGAGGGACGTCTTCTGATCACACATTACGCGAATCGTCCATATCGTGGTCCGGCGTTGGTGGCTGGTTATTGTGAGGTGGGTGAGACATTGGAGGATACCTGCCGGCGTGAGGCGTTGGAGGAAACGGGGCTCCAGATTACGGGGGATTTTCGATATTTCGCTTCGCAGCCTTGGGGGCTTAGTGGTTCGGTGTTGATGGGTTTTTTTGCAGAGGTAACGTCTCAAGAGGTGTCATTGAACGATGGGGAATTGGCTGATGCGGTTTGGACACGGCCTGACGCGTTGCCTCCACCTCCTGATGCAGTGGGAACGTTGTCCTTGACAGCAACGATGATAGAAGCGTTTCGAGTTGGTTGGCTGGGGACTAAATGAGGGTAGGGATGAGCTTGAGAGATGATTCAAGAGGTTTGACGGCGGAAACTTTAACTTGTTGGACGGGGGGAAGCTGGCAGGTTCCCCCGACGGAGGCATGTTCTGGTGTAACGCAGGACAGTCGAAGTGTGGTTCCTGGGATGGTTTATGTGGCGCTTCGTGGAGCTCGATTAGATGGCCATGCATTTGTGGCTTCAGCGTTTAAGCGGGGCGCATCGGCAGTTGTTGTGGCGAAGGATTGGGCTGTGCCGGAGGCATTAGCCAGGATGCCGTTATTGCGAGTGGATGATCCAGCGAAAGCGTTGCTTGATATAGCTCGTGGTTATCGGAATATGGTTCCGGCAACGTGGATTGGCATCACCGGAAGTGCGGGGAAGACCACATTTAAGGAATTGTTGGCCGCGATGCTGTCCGGAGGGGGAGAAACGGCGGCTACGCAGGGAAATTTAAACAATGCAGTGGGACTTCCGCTTTCGATTTTAGCTGTCCCCAAAACGGCTCGGTATGCCGTAATAGAGGCTGGCATTAGCCATCCAGGTGACATGGATCCGTTGGCAGACGCGCTTTTGCCAGATATGGCGGCGCTTTCGAGTATTGGGCCGGCGCATATTGCATTCTTTGGGAGTGAGCGAGCTATTGCGGAGGAGAAAGGAAAACTCTTGCGTGCCGTACCACAGAAGGGGGTGGTAGTGTTGGCACCGGAGATTCACGAGGCCGCAGTATTGCGTGCCTCGTGTCGTTGTCGTGTGGTCACGTGTTCATTGCATGGGAGTTCGGCGGATTACGTTGGGAAACGGTTGAGCGATGATTCTATTCAGGTGTTTCATGAGGTGGACGAACCGGTAACACTGGTAACTGGATTGAACGGCCTGCATAATGCGTCTAATGTTTTGACAGCTTATGCTTTGGCGCGCGAATGCGGACTTTCGCCTGCTCAGATTTTGACTGGACTTGCTGCGTTTAAGTCTCCGCCTATGCGGTGGGAACGTGTTTCGTTGGATCATCTTCAGGTTATTAATGACGCTTATAATGCCAATCCACTCTCAATGAAGGCGGCATTAATTACATTTGCGGAGATGGTATCTCCTGGGACAAAGGTGGTATGCGTGGGGGACATGTTGGAGTTGGGAGAAGCATCATCCGCATTGCATCGACAGGTTGGCGAAACTGTTGGGAATGGGCCGTGGCGGTTGTTGGTGGGGATAGGTTCTGGAGCTGCATCCTTGGTGGCGGGTGCGGTTGCTGCTGGATTTCCACGGAGCCGCACCATTCTTTTCCCGACTACGGAAGCGGCAGAGAGGACTGTTGCCCAATGGATTTATCCTGGGGATGTGGTGCTTCTGAAGGCCTCTCGCGGAATGCATTTTGAAACCTTGGTTCGGGCGATGCGTCAGGTTTGAAGGCCGCAGAGAGGTGAAAGGTTCTGATACTGCAACATGTAAGTCGGAGAGGCGAACCTTTTGGGGGTCGGCGGTAATGCTTTTTGTGGCTATGCGTTTGGCCGATGGAATAAACGCAGTAACGGGTTTATGGGTGGTGCCGCGAAATTTGCCTGAGGAGACTCTGGGGGCTGTTCTGCCGTTGATGCAGGTGGGCGCGGTACTTGCATTGCCAACGAGTGTGTTGGCAACGGTTTTTACGCGCCAATTTTGTGTTTATGTGACGACAGGAAAAGGAGATCTCGCGTGTGCGTTGTTGCGTGACGTGATTCTTATTTCCGCGTTTGTTTTTGTGTTGGTGTGGGGTTTCTTGGTGTGGGTGATGCCGGTTTTGTGTGTCTACTTGCGTATTCCACTCTCGTCTGCCGGATATTGGGCCGCCGGATGTGCATTGTTGGCTGCATTTGTTCCGATGTTGTCGGCGGCGTTGCAGGCGGCGAAACGTTTTGCTGCTTTGGCGTTGGGGGTTCTGTTGGCGGCACCTATTCGCTTGGTGACGTTGGGGGTGTTGCTGCCGATAGTCGGCCTTTCTGGGTATTTTATTGGACAAGTGGGCGCTTTGGCTGTGACGGCAGGTGTGGCGTGTTTGGGGTTATGGTCGTTTTGGCGGGGATCTGCCTGGGTGTCATGGGGCGCCTGGCGGGCGGATTGTAGTGGGATGAGGCGATATACCTTAGGCGTGGCACTTGGAGTGTTGACAGCTGCAGTACAGGGAACCGTCTTGGCTTTTGTGATCCGAAATCGTTTACCCGAGAATGTTTCGGCCGGGTATTATATGATTTCTCGTTTTGCGGATATGGCAACTTATTGTGGTACAACATTGGCTACGGTATTGTTCCCTTACGCTGTGGAAGCCAGGTTGCAGGGGCGTTCTTCGGCTGCACTAAGAAACAGTGTGCTTTTGGCGATTGTTCTTATGGGAGGTCTGCTGGCAGTTGTGCTACAAGTGAGTTTGCCGTTATTGTTTGCCTATTTCCCGGCGTATACGATTTATCAGTCGTTTACTTCGCAAGTGGCATTTTTGACCGTAATCACCACACTTCAAGTTGCTGCTGCCACGTATTTTTCCCATGCTATGGCACGGGATGATTTTTCTTGGTTGTGTTATGCAGTGCCGGTTGCGGGTGGATTGGCTGTAGGGTTGTTATTGATGTCGAACCCCACGCTGTCGCGAGTGTTGTGGTTTTCGTTTGCTGCCGCAAGTATTCAATGTTTGTGTGTCGGAGTGGAAATTATTTGGCGGTCACGGGTTACTGGGTTGTTGAAATGAACGAACGAGTTCTTTGTAAGGCTTGCGTTTTTGGTTGTGTTTGTCGATGCGTCTCTTTTTTGCGTTTGAGCCTTTAGTAAGGTTAGCCGCTAGACTGATGCGGATTTGACCAGATATTGTTGTAAAGGGTGTTGGTATTTCAGGCGTGAAATAGATGCCTGCTGGAAAACATCAAGGGGGCGGGGTTATTTTGTGCTGTGGCGAGTTGTTCGTGTGTGTGGGAAACGGAGTGTGTTTACTGGAGAAATGAATGACTAGATTTAAGGCCGATGATAACGAGACAAACGGGTGCAAATATTCTGTGCGCGTGGTTGCGTTCTTCCAAGAAAAAAGGTATGCTTTCTATCATCGAAAATTGAGAAGGAAACCTTTTATGGCTCACGTAAAGTTCTTTAGCGGCAAGACTCTCCCACTTGAAATGCACAAGGTTCGCATTGTTCAGAAACTCTTTCTGCCACCGGTTGAAGAGCGGTGCCGCCTGATGAATGCTGCTGGAAATAACACCTTCTTACTACAGAATCGTGATGTGTTTATGGATATGCTTACGGATTCGGGTGTGAATGCGATGAGTGATCTACAGCAATCCGCGATGCTTCGGGCAGATGACGCCTATGCTGGGTCGGAAACGTACAATCGGATGGTGGCTAAAGTTCAGGAGATTTTTGGGTTTGAGTATTTTCTTCCCGTGCACCAGGGGCGTGCAGCAGAGAATATTTTGGCTACGGCATTCGTAAAGCCGGGGGATGTTATTCCGATGAACTTCCACTTCACCACAACGAAGGCACATATTACGCGCTTGGGTGGCCGCGTGGAGGAGTTGATTATCAAGGAGGGACTGGAACCAGTCAATGACTGCCCCTTTAAGGGGAATTTCGATATCCCGCGGTTGGAAACATTGATTCAGGAAGTTGGGGTAGAGAAGATTCCGTTTGTGCGCATTGAGGCGGGAACCAATTTGGTTGGTGGTCAGCCGCTTTCACTGCAAAACATGCGCGAGGTGTCGGCTGTTTGTAAGAAGTACGGAGTTCGCCTTATTTTGGATGCATCGCTGTTACAGGATAATCTTTGGTTCATTAAGTCGCGCGAGGCCGCGTGTAAAAACATGACAATTCGTGAGATTACGACAGAGATCGCATCGTTGATGGATATCATTTATTTTTCGGCGCGAAAGCTGGGTTTTGCTCGAGGAGGCGGCATTTCACTTCGACATCGTGAAGATGAACTTCGAATGAAAGAGTTTATTCCTCTCTATGAGGGTTTTCTTACTTATGGTGGTATGTCTGTTCGAGAGATGGAGGCGATTGTTGTTGGTCTTGATGAGTCGATGGATGAGGATGTTATTTCACAGGGGCCGCAGTTCATTGAATATATGGCAAATGAATTGCATCGCCGGGGCGTGCCGGTAGTATTGCCAGCCGGGGGGTTGGGCTGCCATATTAATGCTTCGGAGTTTCTTGCGCATCTTCCACATGAACAGTATCCTGCCGGAGCATTAGCTGCGGCTCTTTATATTGCTGGCGGTGTACGCGGTATGGAACGTGGTACGCTCTCTGAACAGCGCAATGAAGATGGATCCGAACGTTTCGCTGAACTTGAATTATTGCGGCTGGCCATGCCACGTCGGGTTTATACTCTTTCACAGGTGGAATATGCGATTGACCGCGTGGAGTGGCTTTACAAGAATCGTGCGTTGGTGGGAGGTTTGCGTTTTGTCGAAGAACCCTCCGTTTTACGGTTTTTCTTTGGGCGTCTGGAGCCGATCGGAAATTGGCAGGAAAAACTGGCGGCCAAGTTCCGTGAGGACTTTGGCGATTCCCTTTAAAGATTGTAATGAAAAAGAAACGATGCGGTTTCTTTGGTTTGAATCCCGCGCCTAAGAGGGCGCGGAGGTTTTTTCTGTTTTTGTTGTTAGGAATAACATGTTGTAGGGCTTTTTCGCTTTCAGCGTTGCCTTGTTATGGGTGGTTTGGGGATTCCCCGAGTGTTACGGAAAAGGCGCATCGCTGTCTGTCGTTGGGGTTGGGCCGGCGTGATGTAACGTCTTCGGCTTCACTGTTCTATTTTGGTGTATTGTTTGGGCTGGTGCATACTTCGATGCCGGCCGATGATATCGGCCGGATTTTTTTGCCGGAACAGTGTAATATTTATGGTCTTTCGTTTCAATTGATTGCACAGTCTAATGTAGGGGAGATTACAGGAGGTGTGATTTCTGGCCTTTTTTCCGATCAGGAGCAGGGAGAGGTTACAGGAGGACAGGTCTCTGGGGTGTTGAATCGTGCCGATTCGGTGCGTGGAGCTCAGGTGTCGTTGGTATTGAATCGGGTAGAGCGGACGGTTTGTGGAGTACAAATTGGATTGATCAATATGGCTGACAGGGTGCATGGCGTACAGATTGGATTGATCAATATCAACCGCCATGGGTGGTGTATCCCGTTTGTGAATGTTGGATTTGGAAATGGTGAGGAACCAGAACCATAAAATCTACTGTTTGGGTGAGGTTATAGGCAGAGGGGGCGGATGCCCCTTTTTGTTTTGCTGTCGGGATGTTGAAGTGTGTTCTTTGAAATGCAGGAATAGATCAAAGATGTGGTACGGCCTTTGAGCATAAAACGGGTTATGTTACTGTGATGCATAGGTGTGTGCGGTATGTTTTTGACTATTAGAAAGGCTGAGAGCATGAGAATACTTTTGTTCCTGAGTTTGAGTTTTGTTGCGGTGTCAGCAATGGCTGTACCGCGGTTTATCGGAGCCGAGCGGTATGGAGTTCGACCAGGGCATGAGTTGATCTGGCGTGTGCCGGTTGTAGGAGCCGCGCGTGTAGAAGCCGTTTCATTGCCCGATGGCGTCACGTTTGATGTGCCGCGACGTACGTTACGTGGGTGTCTTGCTGAGCCGGGAACCTATTCCGTTACGCTTAAAGCGTCAGACACTTCGGGAAGCTGCATGCAGTCGTTTGATATTGTAGTGGGGGAGACCCTTTGTTTTGCTCCGCCGATGGGGTGGAACAGTTGGTATTCGTTCTCCGAGGCCGTCAGTCAGGCTGGGATGGAGAAAATGGCACGGTTGTTGGAGGAGACGGGGTTGGCGGATGCGGGTTGGGCCTATGTGAATCTGGATGATTGTTGGCAGGGAGAACGCCCGAGCGGAGAGGCGCTTCAGCCGAATGCCAAATTCCCCGATATGAAGGCGCTTTGTTCGGCAATTCATGCGCGCGGCTTGAAGGCCGGAATTTACTCTACCCCTTGGGTTGCCACATATGCTGGTTTTCGTGGCGGGTCTTCTGATGAAGGGGAAGAGGGAGCCATTCCATTGAAGGCACGTTCTCAGCCGGGACAGTTGTATGGGTCTTGGCCGGGGATTCATCGGCGTGGAAAAGATCATGCAGGTAAGTTTTGGCATGTGGATATAGATGCTCGTCAGTGGGCGGAATGGGGCTTTGATTATGTCAAGATGGATTGGAAACCGAACGATGTACCGACTACGGCAAGAATTGCTCGCGACCTTCGTACTTCTGGCCGCGATATCGTATTGAGTCTTTCCAACGCTGCACCAATTGCTCATGCCGAGGGTCTTTCCAGATATGCTCAGCTATGGCGTACTACTGGAGATATTCAGGATACATGGGCAAGTATTCGGGCAATTGGCCGAGCACAACTTAAGTGGCTTCCGTACCGTTCTATTGGGCATTGGAATGATCCAGACATTCTTCAAATCGGTCGACTTGGAACGCCAAATCAGAAAAACACAACGTTTCGTCCATCGAGATTGACGCAAGGTGAGCAGCGTTATCAGATGACGCTTTGGTGTATGTTGTCGGCACCACTCTTCATTTCCAGTGATTTGGAACATCTTTCCGCAGAAACCCGTGCGTTGTTGATGGATGCAGACCTGATTGAGTTGGATCAAAAGTATGCAGCTGCACCAATTTTGGTGGTGACTCAAACGCCTCAAGCGTTTATCTTACGTAAAGATATCGGTCCGGGAAAACACTGTGTCTACGGGCTCTTTAATGATTCAGACATGCCTCAGGCATTGACGTTACCTTCCGGAGAAACCTTTGTGCTCGCACCCCATGAAGCGCATATTCACCGAACAATTCGTCAGGATTAAACAGACATTGATTTTACTCTGCGCCGGCTTCTGCTATATGTGATATAAACATGAACAGGAGTTCATGTATATCCAAATAACCGATTGAGGACGATATGGCATATAAAAACGATCTTCCCGGAGTCTGGCTTATACGTTGCGCCTATCTTTTCTAGGGGGATGTGAAAAGATGAAGTGATCTTTGTGAGAACACGGGATAGATTTTATATTTTGCAGTGGATATGGGAAAAGATGAATGGGTTAGGGGGCAAATGTGGAGTGGGTGTGATGCGGGGAACCTCAAGGGTTGAGGGCGAGGGTGTAGAAGCGGACGAAGGCGGGTGTGGGGGTGAACACTGTTGCGCCGGAGGAGTTGGCTTTGTTGATCTGCATGTAGGCAGGCTCTCTCCCAAACCTTCAATTAACCTTTCGCCGCTAAAGTAGCCCCTTTTTACGCTCCTCGCAGGAGTGCCCTATTTGTCATCACCATCTCCTGAGAGAGCCCAAAAACGGTTTGCAGGTGTTTCTGAGTTCCAAATATTAGACTTCTCGGTGCCGCTACGGATAGATCCCTGGTATGCGACATTAAGGCTTCAGGCGATAGTCGATGCACTCCTCAAGCTCTTCACGGGCAATTTTGTAATCGGCCTACGCGGTAAAAACAAAATATCGCTCGTTATGGGTTGGCGGTTAGCTCTCGAAGTCGAGAGTGGCCAACTCGTCCAGGAAGGTATGGCTGAGGAGTCTGTAGGCAATCGTGCAGATGAGTCAACCATAACCCTTATATTGCGATGGACAATAGTGTGCCGCGCTTCCGCGCGTACCAGTGTGGAGCCTTAACCATCGATACCGGCGGAACCGCTGAGACATTTTCAGCGAAGTCTGACACTGGAGCCGAAGGCCTTGTTCCGAAAGGTGGCGGGTTGGTATCGCCTTCACCTGAGCGTCTTCACTCCAAGGCGTCTATGCTATAGGCTGAGATTGAATAGCGGTGAATGAACCGGTTTTTGTGCCGTTGGAGGAGGGGGAGAGCTTCGTAATGATTGAAGCGGGGTTGGAATCTCTCAAAGGAACGGTCGTAGAGAACAAAATATTCGGGTCCTCGGAAAGTATTTTGTTGTGATGTGATTTTTTGAAGATAGCTTAATTCTATAAAGTCGAGGAACTATTCATGCGTATCAAGGTACGGCGAAAAATGTCCTGTGGCTTGATGAAACAGTATCTGTTGCAGTGTACCACGATAATAAGAAAACCCATAAAAGGGGGAGCGGCTCTAGGTATTATATCTGGCTGTTCGCACTTTTCGTTTTGAGGGGTAGACGTATGTGGCATTCGTTTCTCAGTATGAGGTCCAACATGTCGGCACCTATTCGGTGGAGGCTTTTACGTTATCTGGGCTAATGAACTTCAGAACATCATCTCTAGTGAGCATCGATGGAACGACACACCTAACGGGATTCCATCAACCTTAACGGAAGGGAAGATAGCATACATACATGCTAGGGGACGCCAATCAGATGATATATCTGGAGCCGCCGGATGAGACATCGTATTCTGTGGACATGCTGCTGGACGATGTAACTGGACGCGGTGCTATGTTTTGAACTGCACCTGGGAGCGCTGTGGAGCACCTGAAGGGGTAACGGTGTTTGACAGCCGCAGATTCAGGAACCCGCAACTGTTCGAGGGTGAAACAGGTAACCTTATCCGAAGGAGAGGTTGTTGGTAGCTCCGCTTGGAGGCGTACTGAAAAAGAGGTGTTCTGAGGGGGCGTGTACAGTTGTAGATTGAAGATCGCTCCATCGTTGGATATAGTGTGGGATAGAAAGTGTGATACCACGACGGTGGCAAACACGATGGAACAGGAAGGCGATTCTATTTGACAGGGGTAGCGAAAGTGTGTGTATGGAGAATGTGAGTATGGTAAAATAGTTGAACATTTTGAAATCGGAGATGAGGTTTTCCATGAAGGATTCCAAAGCGGATTTTGCAGCTATGCTTGCGGCTAGTGGGTTGAACTATCGCCGGGGTTTTAATCCTGGTGAGGCGGTAACGGCACGAGTGGTTTCCACTCGGGGAAATTATGTCGTTTTGGATGTTGGGGCGAAAGATGAGGGGGTTGTTCCAAAAGAAGAATTTATCTTGGATGATGGTACGTTACGCGCACGAGAGGGCGAACGTGTTACGGTTTGGTTTGTAGGGATGCGCCAGGGGAATCTGACGTTTACGGCGCGTAATAAGGCAACTGGGCGAGGGGATGCTGCGTTGAAACGGGCTTTTGAGGCTGGTACGCCGATAGATGGGCTGGTAAAAGCTGAAGTGAAAGGAGGTTTTGAGGTGGATGTGGCGGGCCAACGAGGGTTCTGCCCTTATTCACAGATGGAGCTTTATCGGAGCCAGGAGGCTTCGAAATTTGTAGGAACGAAGCAGGTTTTTCTGATCACAGAATATGGCGAAGATGAGCGTGGAGTGAATCTGTTGGTTTCGCGGCGGGCGTTTTTGGAGCGGGAACGTGGAGAAAAGCGTGCGGCGTTGTTTGCTGAACTGGCCGAGGGGCAGACACGAGAGGGCGTGGTCACGCGATTAATGGATTTTGGAGTTTTTGTGGATTTGGGTGGAGTAGAGGGGTTGGTCCCGTTGCGAGAACTTTCATGGGATCGCCAGGCAAAGGCAGAAGATCTGGTTAGGCCTGGAGATGTTGTGGAGGTATTGATTCAGCGGGTGGATCCTGTGACGGAGCGGATTTCTCTTTCTTTGCGTGCGCTTCGACAAAATCCATGGGAGGCTTTTGTGGCACAGGCTCGTGTAGGGGATGTTTTGAATGCCAAGATTACGCGTATTGCAACGTTTGGCGCGTTTGCTCAAGTTGCTCCAGGGGTGGAAGGGTTGCTTTCTAATGGGCGTTTAGCTGTGTTGGCTAAAGGACGGCGAATCGCTTCCGCACATGAAGTGGTGGAAGAAGGGCAAACGCTGGAGGTGCGTATAGAGGCTATCGATCTTGATTCGCACAAGATCACATTAAAGCCGGTTACTGCTGAAGAGACGGGAAATCAGATAGGAGTGGGAGCCTCAATAAACGCTCCGGATGAAGATCCACGGGAATGGCTTCGGACAAACCGGGCAAAAAATGCCGCTGTGGGTAACAATCCGTTTGCTGGATTGAATCTTTGATATTTGGATGCCGTCATTCTGCCGGTGGCGGAAGGTCGCTGGTGGAGGTGGATTACAGGTTTAGTAGGATGGGGGCGCCGGTTAATCTTTACTATACCGCCGATGGACGGACGGTTTTACGATATTGGACGCGTTCTGGAAGAATTCGTGAACGTATAGTGCGACATCCGGCGGCATTGTTGATGCAGCCACCGGATGTTGAGGCGGATGTTTCCCCGGGGGTTTTGGAGACGCCGGAAGCGGTAATGTTTGCCGCATTTCGAGCTTTGCCCTTGTGTCCGCATGGAGCATGGTGTTTGGCATCTGGTCGATTTTCTACGGTATATGAACGCGTGTTTGCATTGTTGCTGAGAATGCTTCGAGAACAATCCGAACGGCGATGGTGTGTACGGGGAGAACCGGGATGGTTTTTACAGTTTGGGGTTGGAGAACAAGATCCTGTGCAGTATAGTTTGGGCGCATTTGTGCTTCCATGTGGTAGGCCGGCAGTGTTAACGTTTCGGCCGGCAGATATGGTAGAGCGTGTACCAATGGAAAGGCCGTTTGCAGAAATGACGGTGATTTCGGAGGCGGATGGCCTGCCTGCACGCATAGATGACCGTATGCCGTGGGATACACGTGTGCGGTTGCCAATTGCAGAACGTGGCGCGGCAAAAATTACGTTAAACCCTATATTGACTTAGGTTTCCCGTAAGGGGTGGCCTCTGTTTTTGGGGTGTTAGAGCAGAAGTGGTTGTTTGCTGAAGCAGAACGAGTTGGTAGGTAGTTGTGCATTATCCATCCATTGGTGACTCCGGCCAGGAATCCACCAAAATGGGCGCCATAGGCGGTTGTATTGGGCCAAAAGTATCCTTCGCAGAAGATTATTGTCAGGGTGATAGGAAAAGCCCACCAGGCACGGATTGGAAGTGGAATAAAGAAAAACCAAAAGGCGGCTCGCTCGTGAGGGGCAAAACAGGCAGCAGTTCCAAGACAGGCCATGACACTTGCTGAAGCTCCTAGGCAAAGTGCGGTTGATGGCAGGCGTGGATCCAAAGATAAACTACTTAAGAAGCCGACGGCTCCGGCAAGCGTTCCCAAGCCTAGCAGGCATAAGAGTGCCCACTTTCCGATTCGTTGTTCTAGAGATGCGGCGGAAATATAAAGCCCTACAATGTTTGCGACCAAGTGCCAAATAGAACCATGCAAAAATGCGTATGAGAGAAGCTGCCACCATTCACCCGTACGGAGTCCTGCAGCAGAGAGGCCAAAGTTTTTTTGCAGAATGTCATATACAGACAGAGACGTCGGATTATTTAGTGCTGGGATGTTACGTAATTGCCAAACAATTAAACCCCCTGCGGCAAGAAATCCGCAAAGGGTTATTGTAACGGACGCCCCGTGTTGGGATGTTTTTTTCTCTGGCACGGGCTGTCAATGCCCGATATAGTGGGTCAGGGAATCCCACTCCAGGTATAAGAGGGTGGTTGTGGCAGCTGCGATAAAGAATGCTACAATGGCACAAGCTCCACCGATCCAGTCCGGCCTAGCAGCCGGTTTCTTTTTTGCGGCAGCCTCTTCGGCGGGATTACGCAGGCGCGCAGCAATAAAAGCTTTTTTCTCAGCCATGGGTTCTACTCCTTAGGATGTTTTTAGTATAACTGTTTTATGAAAAGAATGGAAGCGTTTTTTGAAGAAATTTACAACTTTTGGCAGGGAAGAGGGATACACTTCAGAGTTGAAGCGCCTCGTGTTGTATAAAGTTGGTACGGCATGGAGGTGGGAAACGTATTACTGGTTTCTTATTATGAATACGGGCTGTTTTTGAAAATCGAGACAGATAGAGGAGAAGTAGTTATAGCAATGGCATACGAAGCATGTGTGTTGTACACGGTTTGAATTAGGCTGGGATTGTGATATGCCTAACATGTGTTGTTTTTCTTGACGATAGGATGAAATCGTGATACATTTTGATATAATGTGTCTGTTTACGCGTTTACTGGTAGATTGCGAATACGTAGGTTTGGGAGTATAATTGGCCATGGCAAAGACGGTGAAATCTGGCGTTGGGAAACAAAAATCAACATTGGAGTCGAAGCAGTCGAAGTCAGGGAAAGTCGCTGCTACGGCTATTGAGAAGCCGGTGCGGAGATCGCGAAAGGTTGTTGTTGGGCGTGGAGTGGACGAAGAACGGGTGGGGCACTCGGCACGTAGGCGGGCGGTCAAGACGGTTTCAGTGCCAGAAGAAGAGCCGGTTACGTTGGCCGATACGTTGGTGGCGTCTAAACGAGGGAGAGGGGTGCAACAAGTTGAACCAAGTGAGGATGCTGATTTGGAGCTGATGGAGGTGTCAGAAGAGGAGGCTGTATATACACCGGAAGATGAGGTGGCGGCAGAGCTTGGGGCATATAAGGATTCGGAGAATGTGGGTGGGGTGCTGTATGATGAGGCTCAACATCAGGGAGTTCTGAAGACAGTGCCTAATCATGTAGGAACGATTGAGGATGTAAAACGTGCAGCAGAGAAGATGAAGCAGGAATCATAAGGAACGAAGGTGTGTAATATGGCTTCTTACAATCTAAGAATTATAGCAGCAGACAAAGAGTTCTTTACGGGAAAGTGTGTTTCACTGATTATACCGG
>CALBHX010000101.1 GCA_937892925.1 uncultured Lentisphaeraceae bacterium | reverse complement strand
AGAGGGTATGGTGCGGCGGTTACAACAAGTGGCTACAGTGTTGCGGAATCCCCTGATGCGTGGGAAGAAACACTTGAATGCAATGGCGATTAATCGGGTAGCAGTGGCGGATTAAGGAGTTGGCATGGCAACTGTTTTGGGTGCACTGGATGTTGGTACGCAGACGACGCGATTGGCGGTTGGGGAATATGTGAAGGATGAGTTGCGCATACTAGCTTGTACAACAACACCGACCTCTGGTATGAAGAAGGGGATTATCCGTAATCTGGATGATGTGGTGAAGGGTATTAAAACAGTGTTGCGTGAGATGTCGAAAGCACATCATATTGATATTAGTGAGGTGATGGTTAATTTCTCTTCGGCTGGGGTTAAGGCGGTGTCGCGTAGAGGTCGATTGTCCTTGATGCAGGGACATGTGATCACGGAAGAAGATATTCGTGACGCGGAGGAGAATGCGATTGCTGATGAAGCTCCGGATGCAGCGGAGGTGGTATTGCAGCGTCTCCGGCAACGTTATGAGGTCAATGGACAGCCGGTTACCAACCCACTAGGTATGACAGGGACGGAGTTGGTGGCAAAGGTGTTGGAAGTATCGGCACCACGATCAGAGGTTGAGAGTCTGCACACCGCAGTGCGGATGGCGGAGTTACGAACGGAGGATGTGATCTTTTCTGGGTTTGCCTCGGCTGAATCTGTGTTGGATAATAAAGCGCGGGATGATGGAACATTGGTGATTGACGTGGGAGCTGGTACAGTCTCTTATATGGCGGTTTGTAACGGAATTGTTGCAGCTGTTGGAACGATTGGAATCGGTGGACATAATTTGACTAATGATTTAGCGCTTGCATTTCAGATTTCTCAAGAACAGGCGGAGGCGATGAAGTTGGCGCGTGGGGCGGCAATCATTCAGCCGGATTTGGCTAGTAATCGTTATCAATTGCGAACGCCGTTTTCGACATCAGAACGTTCGGTGTCGGTTCATGCTATCCAGACGGTTACAACAGAGCGGATGGATGAAACATTTCGCCTGATTCGTGATCAGCTCTCGGCTAATGATCTGCTGTCCTATTTACGTGGTTCGGTAATATTGACAGGGGGAAGTGCGGCGTTGCCGGATATTGCAAAGTGTGCATCGGAGCGTCTTGGTTTACCCTGTACGTTGGGAACACCCTTAGTTTCGCTACCGAAACCCGCAATTATGCAGGAAGAACCCTTTTGTTATGCCACCGTGTTGGGTCTATTAAAGTGGCGTATTCGTTATAACAGACAAAGTTCGACACGGGCATCGTATTGGAGTCGGGTGTGGAATTTCTTAAAAGGATAATAGATCGATGAAACCCGATGATTTTTTGTTAATTTCTGTTGGAGGGGGCGCTTCAAAAATCGCACAACGAGTCGTTGAATCGGTAATGTCTCCGGTTCGGGCTCTTTTGTTAGATACGGACGATGCCATGATGCAGGAGGTGATGCCTGTGAATGGTATTTCGACTGCAATCTTTGGAGCAAAACGTTTGGATGGACGTGGAACAGGTGGAGATTGCCGCTTGGGGGCAAGCGCATTACGTGATGACATTGTAACTATCCAGGCGCAGATAGGGACGCCGCGGTTGGTCGTTGTGTTGACATGCTGCGGTGGGGGGACATCCGGGGCGACCCAGGTTTTGTTGGAAATGCTTCGGAATCAGGGAATTGCTACTCTTACTTTCGCTACGACACCATTTACGTTTGAGGGTACTGATCGAAAACGGGCAGCAACGATTGTTTTGCCAACGTTGGAATCGTGTTCTGATGCGTTGGTTCGTATACCGTTGGATACCCTGTTGGATGAGTCTAATAGACAGCTCTCAACAGAGGAGGCGTTTGCTGTCGTTGCGGAGCGGTTGGCGATTGGGGCGGGTTTGATTTGGATGCTTGTTGCACATCCAGCTTTTGTGGCGTTTGATGTGGAACGCTTTCGTATATTTTTAACAGAGAATGCGACAGGAGCATTGCCATTCACTTTTGTAGATGCAACTGCTTCTGGTTCTGAACGTACGAAAGAAGTTCTCAGGAAAATACTAAACTCAAAGCGACTACGGAGTGATGGAGTTGATCGATTAGCAAATGCTTCACAGGTCATCGTTGGAGTACTAGCAGGTTCGGATTTACGACTAGCGGAGTTGGATGAATTAATGTCTCAAATCCGCAAGGGGTGTCCTGCAGCAAAAGAAGTTATTTTGGGAACCGCCAATATTCCAGAACTTGAAGGTAAACTTTCAGTTGTAGTTTTGGCTTTTGCTCCTGCATTTATAGATATTGATTCTAAAGCAGACGAAGGCTTTCGACCGATTGGAAATGGGCGTCGAAACAGCAAAGGGGGGCGTAATACGGCGCAACTTGGAATGGCGAAGGATCGATTCTCTGATGTGGAACGGACAATATACAATGGACAGGATTTGGATACTCCGACCTTCCAGCGGCGCGGAATACGATTGGCACGATGAAACGGTTGGTTCTTATTGGGTTTATTGGACTTGTCATGGCGATATTGGGAGGATGTCGCTTAGATGAGTGGCGGGAAGTTTCATTCTCTCTTCCAGATCATCCGAATGAGGAAAAGATTCGGAAGATGTTGGCAATATTAGACACGCAAACGCCTCCGGAAATTTTTATACATAACAAAAAAATCACAATTCGTTATAACAGTTTGCGAGTCTCCTCGAAAAACTTTGAGTATGTGCTTAACAACCTTGATAATGAGTAACGTGTAATGCGATTTCTAATTCAACGCGTCAAAAAAGCTTCCGTTTCGGTGGCAGGTTCGGTACTTTATTCGTTTGATGGGAATGGATTCGTTGTTTTTTGTGGAGTCGCTCCTGACGATACCCTTGATCAGGTTAACAAATTGTGTAAAAAGTTATTAAAATTACGCATTTTTGAAGATGAAAATGGAGCAATGAACCGATCTATTTGTGATGTGGCAGGAAAAATATTGTTTGTTTCGCAGTTTACATTGTATGCCGATACGACATCTGGGAATCGTCCAGGATTTTCTTCTGCAGCGCGTCCAGAGGTGGCTAAACCTTTGTATGAGGCTTGTTGTAATTTTTTACGCGAAAAATTAACTTGTAATTGTTTCGGAACAGGGAAGTTTGGGGCGGATATGTCAATTAGTTTAGTAAATGACGGCCCATGTACGTTTCTCCTTGAGGCGTAGTAGGAACTTGTTGAAGAGATATTTGTAATGGTTTTGGTGACCATCATAAATCTATTATACTAACGTGCCAGAGAAAACTACGACGTGGAGAGACGCAGGCATAGTAAATAAGCGTATTACACAACGGACACACAATTAGTTATAAGTGCCCATTTTCATTCCCAAGAGTTCGTTCATTTCTAGTGAAAGTGAAACAGAACCTAGTGTAATATTATCTGAAACGAGCGCGTTCCCTTTTATGGTAATGAATAATCTGAGATTGCTTTTTGAATCATTGTATTATATTCGTCAGGTGTTCCTAATCCTGAACGGAATGCTAATTGGGAACCATCTGGCCCCATAATAACGATATATGGATAGAGGCGTCCTTCATCTTCAATCGAAAATGTTGCGTCAAATTCCGCGCGTGTTTCCTCGTCATCGCAGGAGGTATCAGCATACAACATGTTAGGTGGGAGCTTAATTTCTTTTTTACCTAACATGTTCCATACTTTTTGACAATTTGTACAATTTTCACGGCCGTATTGTATAAAGAGAAATTTCTTTTCTCGTTTTGCGTTCGATATCGCTTTTGTTAAGTCATGTTCGCCTTTTGGTTTTACAACGGTCAGTTGTAGGCATCCCTTAGGCGTTGGGACTAGTGAAGGTGCAAACTTTTTCTCAGTTTCAGCCATTCCCAACACAGAGAAAAAGAATACGACCGTAAAGAGAGAAATTACTTTCATCGTTCTAACTCCTTCAAAGAGATTAAATATGACAATCGGAATTAACCAGTTGCGATGTAGTAAGGTTGTGTATGGTCGTCTGATTACTAACGAAAGTTTTGCATGTTACATGCATCCATATCATCAAAATCTTGGTTTTCCCCTCCCATACCCCATACGAATGAGTAGGCACTTGTTCCAGCTGCACAATGAATAGACCAAGGTGGAGAGAGTACGATCTGTTTTTCCCGCAAGACTACGTGGCGAGTATTGTCTGGCTCGCCAAGGAGGTGCATGACCAAACCATTTTTCGGGAGATCGAAGTAGCAGTAGACTTCTGTACGTCGATCATGCGTGTGTGGCGGGAATGTATTCCATACGGATCCTTCATTTAACTGCGTGAATCCCATGACCAGTTGACAACTTTGAATAAACCCAGGTCGTATAAATTGATAAATAGTTCGGCTATTTGAATCCGTCAAGGAACCCAATTCAATTTTATTTGCTTGAGCGATAGTCGCATGTGTGGTCGGGTATGCATGATGCGCGGGATAAGAAAGCAAGTAGAATTGTGCGGGGGATTGCTCGCTGTCGGATTGAAAGCTAATATCCTTAGCTCCCATGCCAATGTAAAGACAGTCTCGGTTTTGCATCTGATAACGTGTGCCATCGACTGTAATTGATCCAGACATCCCCAGGTTAATGATACCGATTTCTCGGCGATCACAGAAATGAGCACACGCCATTTCTCGTCCACCTTCAAGTGTCAGTATCTGCCCGTCAGGCACAATTCCGCCTACCACTGCACGATCTACGTTTGTGTAAACGAGAGAAATCTTTCCTCGAATAAAAAGATTTTCAATGACAAATCCTCTACGCAACGCATCCGTAGTCATCTGTTGATAAGAATGGCGATCAGGCGTCTCAATAGTTTGCATGGTACATCCTCTATACTTCAGATAAAAATTGAATACACTCGTAATTTATGATAACAAGAGCAGTTATGGATCAACGCGCAAGCCAACCGCCATCAACATTAACGGTCGCTCCCGTCATATAATCTGATGCTGAAGAGGCTAAGAAGACACAAATACCTTTGAGATCATCGGGGGTTCCCCAACGACCAGCGGGAATGCGATCTAAAATGGCTTGATTTCTAACGGCATCTGCTCTGATCGGTGCAGTATTATCTGTAGCAATATATCCTGGGGCGATAGCGTTTACGCAAATGCCATACCGTGAAAGCTCATTAGCCATAAGCATGGTTAGACTTTTAATTCCACCTTTTGAAGCCGCATATCCTGGGACTAAAATTCCTCCTTGAAAACTGAGCATGGAGGCAATGTTGATGATTTTTCCGCCTTTTCCCTGACTTATCATTTGACGGCTTACAGCCTGCGATAGAAAAAACGGTGCCGAAAGGTTTACTGCAAGGACATCGTTCCAGTTTTTTGCGGAATGTTCAGTGAATGGTTCACGACGAATAATTCCAGCATTATTCACAAGAATATCTATTCGTCCGAAGTCTGAAACAATCTGATGAATCAGAGATGCAGCAAGTGTTTCTGCTTGTGACAAATCAACAGAATAAGCCGTGGCGCTGCGTCCGAGTTTCTGGATTCTGGCTACGGTGTCGTCTGCTGGAATTACATCAACAGTTGCCACATTTGCTCCAGCTTCGGCCAAAGCAAGGGCATATGCTTGGCCGATACCACGACCTCCGCCTGTAACGATCGCAACTTTATCAGTTAACTTAAATGCATCCAAAATCATTTTTATAGCCTTTCTTTGAAATTGATATGGGTGGGAGAGAGTTAACGTTGTGATTGTGTGGTATTCCGAGTCTGCTCAAGTAATGTGGGTAATCCATTTGAAATCCATGGAATGTACGTAATAAACAGAAGTGAGACCAACATGGCAATAAAGAATGGAATGGCTTTTCGTGTAACATTGGCGATTGTGGTTTTCCCCACTCCGCATCCAATAAACAGGCAGGTACCAACCGGAGGTGTACAAAGCCCAATGCAGAGATTTGTGATCATAATAATACCGAAATGAATTGGGGTTATTCCTAACTTCACGGCGACAGGAAGAAGAATTGGTGTAAAAATCAGAATGGCAGGTGTCATGTCCATAAAGAAGCCGACCGCTAATAACAATAAATTGATAGTCAGTAAGATAATAAATGGGTTAGAGCTAAGTTCCATCAAACCCTGCGAAACGGTTTGTGGAATATTTGCCATGGTCATAATCCAACTCATTGCGCTGGAGGCTCCAATCAACAACATAACTACGGCTGTTGTAGTACCCGTCTGCAAACAAATCGCAGGAAGGTCGCGCAAAGGGATCTCGCGATAGACAACAACGGATAATAAAAAGGCGTACGCAACGGTAACGGCAGAGGCTTCTGTTGCTGTAAAAATACCGGATAAAATTCCACCGAGAATGATAATGACCAAAAGTAAACTCGGAAGCGCACCCAACCATACACGGCGTTCGCCGATACGGCATAATCCAACTACTAGCGTGATCATTTTAAAGACACACAAGAGGACGAAGAGTGTTAGAAGTCCACTGCCAAGTCCATAAATACACCATGCTAAAACAGCACATATACCCGCTATTCCTCGCAAAACCCAATGAATAATACGGATCTTACGGGGAAGAGGTGGTAATTGTTCTTGTTCGCTTTTACATCCGTAACCTTTTTTCCACGCAACGAGTCCGGATGCAAACATGATACAGAGACCGACCAATATCCCAGGGAGAATACCGGCAACGAACATTGAGGCAATAGAAACGGATCCGGCAACAACGGAGTAGACGATCATACAATTCGAGGGGGGGATTAACAACCCGGTTGTTGCAGCAGTTGCAGTCAAAGCAACGTTGAAGTCTCGGTCATATCCTTTCTTATTCATCTCAGGAATCATGAATCCGCCAATAGAAGAAACTGCCGCTGCAGCGGATCCCGAGATCGAACCAAACAACATGCATGTGAGTGTATTAACATAACCCAGTCCACCCGGCAGGCGCCCCATATAATAGAGGGCAAAATCAATTAGACGCCGAGCTAACCCACCACGTCCCATGAGGTAACCGGCAAATACAAAGAATGGAATTGCCAGTAAGGGAAAGCTATCTACTCCGTTTGCCATGCGCTGGGCGACCATAAATGAAGCGTCCAACCCATGGGCGAAAATAGCCATAAACGAGGCTAAGGCTATTGCGATACAGACGGGAGCATTTAACAGTAAAAGTGCGAAAAATGAAAGCACGAGTACTAAAATAACAACGTTCACGAGTTCACCCCTCCGTTTGAGTCATAGCACCCAACTTTTCAGCTGGAGTTCGAATTACATCAACTAAAATCTCAATGGCAAAGAGGGTGATAAAACATCCACTGATCGGCACGGCCATGTAAACCATTCCACGCGGCATCCAGGGAATGGTTGCCAGCATTGCTTGCATTTGCGCATCAGCCATTCGCCAACCTCCCCAGATGAGGACAATACAGGCGAATGCAACGACTAATAACTCAGTCACAACAGCGCACCATTTTCGGGCTGTCGGAGTTAATTTACTCACGAGAAAATCTACGCCAAGATGGGCTTTAGCTTGAAAAGCCAGCGCACCTCCGAGAAATGAAATCCAAACGGACAAGACCCGGGCAGCTTCATCAGTATAGGGTGCCTGGTTCCCCAATATAAAACGCGAAAATACACCCCATAGAACGTCCAAGGTCATTAATATAACCAAAAGAATAACAACCCACTGCAAAGCCTTAACAAGGCTTTGGAGAACCCAAGACAACACGTTCATTGAACCTCCTCAATTGCTTTTGCCAAAGCTTTAACGTCGGCGTATGCCTGCGAGTCTATCATAGAGCGGCAAGCATTCCTAAAACTTTCAATATCTGGCGTAATGATATGCACACCTTCTTGTTTGAGAAAAATCATGGCTTCGTCTGTTTTCGCTTGCCACAATTCCCGTTGATAATCCTGTGATTCTTTTGCTGCCTGGCGGAAAATAACTTGTTGTTCGGGTGTGAGTGTTTCCCAGACTAGGGTTGAGAATACTAACATGTCTGGAACCCTTTGATGCTCCGAAAGCGAAAAGAGTTTACATACTTCATAATGCCTAGATGTAACAAATGAAGGCGGATTATTCTCTGCGGCATCAACGGTTCCCTGCGCTAGAGCGGTATATAACTCTCCCCAAACAGTTGGGCACGGGCTTCCCCCCATTGCTCGAATCATGTCAAAGGCTGTTGGGCTACTCATTACGCGGACTTTTAACCCTTCGACATCTTTCACGCGGTAGATTTGTTTTTTTGTGGAATAAAAACTTCGCGCTCCGGCATCGTAATAGCAGAGCCCGAAAAACCCTCTCCCGTGTGTGCGACCGGCCTCAAGCATCTGTTTTCCGATTGAGCCTTCGAGAACCTTCCAGTAATGTTCTTTGTCGCGGAAAATAAAGGGTAAGCCAAATACACGTGTTTCCGGCAGCTGGGCTTCCAGTGCTGCTGTCGAAACTTTTGTCATTGCCAACTGCCCGGCTTGTACCTGTTCGAGTGTTTCAATCTCGCCACCCATCACGGCATTTGGATAAATATCCAGTTTTATGGTGCCCCCGGAAAGCTCGCTAAGGCGCTTTTGCATGAAGAGTAAACTCTGATGAACCGGATGTGTGTCTTCCAACCCATGAGCCATTTTTAGAACACCTTGCTCCTTCTGGTGTTCACGGAATGCCAGCATTCCGCTTACAGCTAAAATGGCAAACAATCCGACCACGATGCCATACGAAACCGGTTTGTTCATGAAACGGTGTCCTTTCACACCCAAAAAGAGGCTTTTCGATATTTGAACCGTGTAAACCGCTGGAGTCAATTCCAGCATTTCCACCCGACCACGAGCTTGGTTATGAATATAGAACAAGTTGCTTAAAAGTGCAATACACGCTCCAGCATTTTTATACGTGTATACGCCTGTACTCAGATGAATCTTTTCACTTTCATAAGTTTTCGTATTTATGGCACCGTTTGTATTTCTTTGATAGAGAAGTCGCCCCGGGTCTGGCGTTCGTCCGCCCCGGGTTTGAGTTAAACTCGGGGCGGACGTGAGCATAACACGGGGTTTCAGTGAAAAATGTCAGATGTTAGGGCTATCAAGTGCTCAGGGTTGTAATGTGTATGGATGCCGTTGCTAATGATTTACGATGAGGTAATTTAAAATGTGAGAACGCGATTGGTTGTGGGTATGGTATTATAAGATTCTCACGCGAAAGGAGAGTTATGATTATTGATACACTGGAACACGCAAAATTGTTACATTTGGGAGCTCGCTTTGAGAAGGCGTTTGCTTGGTTGTGCGCGGCCATTCACCAGTCACCGGAAGTTGGGCATCATGTGATTGAAACATTGCCGGATGGTACGGAAGCGATATATGCAAATGTTCAGGCATATTCAACGAGAGCTCCGCAAGATTGCGTACTCGAGTTTCATAAGAAATATGCGGACGTCCAATTTCTTCTGGCGGGGCGTGAGGCTATCGCGTATCGCCCGTTGACGGAGGATTTGGAGCTTAAAAAGCCATTCGATATAACAGGAGATATTGGATTCGTTTCAGGTGTTGGGACTCCCATTCCGTTTTCGAAAAATGGCTTTTTT
Source organism: uncultured Lentisphaeraceae bacterium (assembly GCA_937892925.1). Taxonomy (GTDB): domain Bacteria; phylum Verrucomicrobiota; class Kiritimatiellia; order RFP12; family DVOR01; genus Spyradenecus. The sequence goes on along the minus strand of CALBHX010000101.1, from coordinate 6,099 downwards.
GTTCTATTTCCACAAGATGCACATGCGCCTGGAATGCGCGTGGAGGGGTGTGAAACAGTCAAAAAGGTCGTAGTGAAAGTTCTATTGTGACGCCACTAACTTGTCTTGGGGTTATTGCAAACCTGACGCGCCCACGGGCTTCCCGAGGGATTCAGACGTTTATTGCTGCCGCAGCGCAAGCAGGGATTTCCCTGCTTGTGCCGCCGGACATGTTAGAGATTTTCCCGGGGGCTGTTCCTTGTTTTCCAGAGGATTTCGCCGCGAGAGGGGCTCAGGGCGTGGTTTCGTTGGGAGGGGACGGGTCATTGTTGGCGGTAGTTCATGCCATGGCGTCTGCTGATTTACCGTTTGTTGGGTTGAATGCAGGGCATTTGGGTTACCTAACTGCGGCCAATGAAGAAGGCTTCGCCTCCTTTCTTTACGCGTTGGCGAGGGGACGATATGTTGTTGAGCAGCGCACAACGCTGGAGGCGCAGACGTGCTCCGCTACGGAAGAAGCGTCGTGCGTCTGTAAAAATGTTCTGAACGATGTGGTGATTACGCGTTTAGAAGGTGGACGAGCGTTTGCCTTACAGTTGTATTTGAATGACACGCCGGTGGCACGGTATCTTTGTGATGGCTTGATTGTGGCAACGCCCACGGGGAGTACAGCTTATTCGCTTTCGGTCGGAGGACCAGTGGTTGCCCCAACGGCGCGTGTGCTGGTTATTAGTGTGATTGCTCCGCATATGTTGAGTGCTCGTCCTTTAATCATTCCAGATGATACACATATTCGTGTAACTGCGGATAAGGAGGAAGAGGCTTCTGCGGTGGTTCATGCTGACGGAATAGGTCATGCTACGCTTGCGCCCGGGGAGGCGTTAGATGTATCTGCGTCTTTGCGCCCGATTCGCTTGATCATGCCAGAGGGACAGACGCCGTATGGGTCTCTTTCACGTAAATTAGGCTGGAGTATGGCATTTACGCGATAGATTAAAGGTGGTATCACGTTGCTTGAAAGGGTGTTATGTTTTCATTTTTCCTGGCGTTGAAATATCTTCGACCCAAGCGTGGAGTCGCCTCTGTAGTAACGATGTTGTCTGTTCTGGGAGTGATGATTGGGGTCGCTATTGTAATTGTGGTGCGTGCAGTATTTACGGGATTCAGTGATACTTGGCAACAGAAGATTTTAGACTTTAAGCCTCATGTAATTGTCCGTGCAGCCGGGCGTCGCCCAATTCAACATTCGGAGACGTTGTGTCGGCATTATGAACAGTTGCCAGGGGTTTTGGCGGCATCACCTAGTATTGAGACACGCGTTTTAGTTGAAAATAATCGTAAGATATTGGCTCCCATTCTGTTAGGGGTGGACAGTGCGAGATTTCAACGGTTGTTGCCAATTGAAATGTGGAATGGGAGTTTTGATCTTTCTGGGGATGGCGTCATTATTGGGATTGACATGGCGGCGCAGCTCATGATTGAAGTTAATGACGAGTTATTGGTGTATTCCCCGATGAATCTGCTCAATAGAGATGAGATTTATTTTCCAGAGCGTTTGAAAGTAAAAGGTATTTATCGAACTGGTCAGGCAGAATATGACGGCAACTATCTATTCGTTTCCCTCGACATGGCGCGCGATCTAGCTGGAATGTCTACGGGCGTTAACAGTATTAGTCTACGGGTACAAAAGCCTCAGGATTTGAATCCGTTTAGCCAAGAGCCTGGAAATTTATTTGCGCAGATTGTGTCGATCTCAAATAATTTTTCAGAAAAACAACACCTTCAGCATGTCACGTGGCAACAACAGGATCGATTGATTTTCAATGCCGTTGCTACGGAGAAAAATATGATGACGCTCCTGTTGATTTTTATCAGTGTTGTAGCGATCTTCTGTGTCGTGAACACAATTATTGTGATTACTGTTCAGAAGACTCATGAGGTGGGGTTGCTTAAGGCGCTCGGGTTCTCAACACGTCAACTAACGATGACGTTTGTACTTTATGGATGGATACAATGCGTTATAGGAACGGCTCTAGGAATCGGGTTGGCATTTTTGTTGTTGTTCAATCTTCAAAATCTGGTTGATTGGCTTGCTAGGTTTGGAGTTGAAGTATTTCCGAAGGCCGTTTATGGGTTAGATGCATTACCGTGGCGAATTGTTCCTGTTGAGATCTTACAGGTGGCTGTATTGGTTATTGTATTTTGTGCATTGGCATCCTGTTTGCCGGCATGGCGGGCTGCATCGTTGGATCCTGTTAAGGCATTGTGTAAGGAGTAGTCAGATGTCTCAACCTTGTTGGCCATTGTTTGCAGAAAACCTGCACAAATCTTACGTTTTACATGGTGTGCGAATCGCAATTCTTCGAGGTGCTGGACTTGTAGCAGCACCTGGAGAGACGATTGCAATTATTGGACGAAGCGGCGCGGGGAAGTCTACACTGCTTCATCTATTGGGAGGGCTTGACCGTCCAGACTCCGGAACGGTTCAGATAGGTGGTCAAGCAATATATGGTCTGAGTGCACGTAAACGTGCCCAGTTGCGGGCCAGGCAGATAGGCTTTGTTTTTCAGGCTTACCATTTATTGCCGGAGATGAATATTACAGAGAATGTAATGTTGCCGGCGATGGCGGTGGGAGGCGTTTCCCGACGGACGATGCTGCAGCATGCAGAGACATTACTTACACGAGTTGGGCTTTCGGAACGACTACAGCATACGCCTCTTGAGCTTTCTGGTGGGGAACAGCAACGTGCAGCGATTGCTCGAGCACTCATGAATAAGCCGCCTCTCATTTTGGCAGATGAACCGACAGGGAATCTGGATGCAGGGACAGGAAGTGACATTCTGGAATTGTTATTCGATTTGACGAAAGAGAGAAAAGCAGTTCTTGTGATGGTGACGCATAATCCTGAAACTGCGGCACGTTGTTCTAAGACCTTAAAGCTGGAAGATGGATTGTTGATACAGGCATGAAAGAGGTCTGTTCTCACTGAGGCCTTAATGAAACATGTTTTGAGTGTTGAGTTTTTCATTGCAGGATAGTAACGTGTGTGGTAAAGTGATAAACTTGTTACCGAGGATGGAAGTAAAGGAATATGCAGATGGTGGTTCGGAATAAGAAAGATTCGCCTACGCCTGAGACGGGTGTTGCGCTTGATACGGAATTATTGGCGCATTACGAAACGTTAGCCAGGGATTGTGCGCGAATTGATCCGCAGCTTTACCGTAAATTCAATGTTAAACGTGGGTTGCGTAACGAAGATGGGTCTGGTGTGTTGGTTGGGCTCACGCGTGTGGGGTCTGTACATGGTTATGTTGTATCCGAAAATGAAATTGTGCCTGTTGAAGGACAACAGTTTTTTCGTGGAATTGATGTCCAGGAATTGGTTTATGGGTGTCAGAAGGAAAAGCGCCCGGGTTTTGAAGAGACGGCATATCTTTTATTGTTTGGTCGGCTTCCATCACGTGAAGAATTGGCAGAGTGGAATCGTGTGTTGGATGCCAAACGCGCATTGCCTTATCCATTGTTAGAAAAAATCATTCGCGAACCTAGTCGCGATATTATGAATTCGCTTGCCCGTTCGGTTTTGGCGGCATATAGTGATGATGAAACGCCTGATGCGGTGAGTATCCCCGCAGTGTTGCGCCAGAGTATTGAGTTGGTAGCGCGGTTCTCGGCAATGGCAGCTTATGCATATCAAGCTAAAATGCATTACTATCATGGAGAGTCCTTATTCGTACGGAATCCGATGCCGGGGAAATCAACGGCGGAGAATTTTCTCATGATGCTTCGCGAGGATGCGGCATATACGCCGTTGGAGGCAGAATTGCTAGATTTGTGCCTGATTTTGCATGCAGAGCATGGCGGAGGTAATAACTCGGCATTTACCACACATGTTGTGACCTCGGCAGCAACAGATACGTATTCTGCAATTGCGGCAGCGACGTTGTCATTGAAGGGGCCGAGACATGGTGGTGCCAATCTTCGAGTTATGCATCAGATGGATGAAATCAAGGATGCACTCGCGGATTGGTCAGATGAGGACGCTATTGCTGATTATTTACGAAAAATCCTTCATCGAGAAGCTGGGGATGGTTCTGGGTTGATTTATGGCCTGGGGCATGCGGTTTATACACTTTCGGATCCGCGTGCACAACTCTTGAAAGAGAAGGCATGTGAGCTGGCAGAGAGTAAGGATCGAATGGATGAATTCCGATTGTACGAGGCGATTGCTCGTTTGGGGCCGCAAGTTTTCAATGAAAATCGAGAGAAGACCCACGAGCTTTGTGCGAATGTGGATTTTTATTCCGGTTTTGTGTATGACATGCTAAATATTCCGATGGATTTGTATACCCCGTTATTTGCGATTTCTCGTGTGGTCGGGTGGTGTGCACACCGTTTGGAGGAGTTAGTCAATGGGGGGCCGATCGTTCGCCCGGCATTCAAAGCTGTGGGTGGAACACAGGGAGTGTATATACCACTTGCTGCTCGAAATTGATCGATTTGGAGGATTATTCTATGGAGAAAGAGTGCACGCGGAAGTGGTCGGCGTTGCCTCGTGTGGTTTTAGTAACGGGTGGAAGTGGGTTTCTTGGAATTAACCTTATTCGCTGGTTGTTAGCGCACGGTGTGAGGGAAATTCGCTCTTTGGATTTGGTTCCGTTTGATTATCCAGAACGAAGTCATGCGCGTGTACGAACAGTTGTCGGGGATGTACGTGATCGAGTTGCCATAAGAGGCTTGATGGAGGGGTGTGATGCTGTGGTACATTGTGCCGCAGCCTTGCCGTTGTGTTCCGCATCGGAGATTCGATCGACAGATGTAGATGGGACACGTATTGTTGCCGAAAAGGCTCTTGCGGCCGGAGTGAGCCGTTTCGTTTACATTTCATCTACGGCAGTGTATGGGATTCCGGAACATCACCCGATAGTGGAAACGGATCGTTTGGAAGGGGTAGGGCCATATGGTGAGAGCAAGATTGAGGCGGAGAAAATACTTCGTACGTTGGATTCCGGTGCATTTGCTGTATGTATACTGCGGCCAAAAAGTTTTGTCGGCCCGGAGCGTTTAGGTGTTTTTGCGTTGCTTTACGATTGGGCATTTACTGGGCATGCTTTCCCCATGATTGGTTCCGGGAAAAATCGTTATCAATTACTGGATGTAGAGGATTTGTGTGAGGCGATCGGCTGTGTGCTTGCTTCGTCAGATATACAGGCTGTTCGTGGAACATATAACGTGGGAGCGATATCATTCGCTACCATGCGTGAAGATTGGCAGGCAGTATTGGATGCGGCTGGATTTGGGAAACATGTTGTTGCGACACCAGCTTGGTTGGTGATTCCACTATTGCGGTTATTGGAGTGGACGCATTTGTCGCCGTTGTATCGCTGGGTTTACGAAACAGCACCACAAGACAGTTTTGTCAGTGTAGAACGGTTGTGTCGCGCATTTGGATGGTCCCCACGATTTTCTAATCGCGATGCATTGCTTCGTAATTATGCCTGGTATGTGGCTAATCGGGAACGGTTTTGCGGACAAAGCGGTAAAACCCATCGTGTGCCGTGGAAGCAGGGGATTTTAGCTCTGATCAAGAGGTTATTCTGATGGATTTGATTCTTGACCGGTCGTCTGCTCGAACATTGATTGTGTTTGGCGAACGATTGATAACATTGGATGGACGTGATCCTGCATGGGTGCCAGCTATAAAGCGGTGCCTTCAGGGGCATAGACCGTCACGTCTGCTTGTTGGATTAGGCCCTGGTTCTTTCGCCGGAACACGTGCAGCCATTGCTTGTTTACAGGGTATTGGGATCGCTTGGAAAATGCAACCCTTGGGATTTGCTTCGTCAGCCGTTCTGGCATTGGCCTCGGGATTACCCGTAGTCTCGGTAGTGGGTGATGCCAGGCGAGGGACATTATGGCTTATACGTTACGCTGTAACACCAGAACGTATTGTCCAACTTGGAGATTCCCGAATTCTCGCGCGTGAACATTTCATTCCAACAGAGGAAGTGGTCTCACCGGATGCAGATCGCCTGGTCGAGTTCAATTTACGTTCGGTATCCTTGACGGTTGAATGGCTGCAAAAAGCCGTATTACGGTTGGAGCACGCGCTTGTAA
>CALBHX010000100.1 GCA_937892925.1 uncultured Lentisphaeraceae bacterium | reverse complement strand
TGAACGATCGCAGCATCAGAACAAAGCACGTGCAATGCAAGTTCTTAAAGCTAAGTTGTATGAATTGGAGATAGACAAAAAACGTAAAGAAATGGAACGGTTCTATGGGGATAAGGGAGAAATCGCATGGGGTAGTCAGATTCGGTCGTACGTCTTTCAGCCGTATACGATGGTGAAAGATCATCGAACTGGACATGAAACTGCTAATGTACAGGGTATGATGGATGGGAAGTACGTTCAGGAATTTATTGAGGCTTATTTAAAACAACGAGCACAGCAAAACGCATGATTACTTTAGGTGGAGGTTGTATATGACTTACGAACAAGCAAAGAATGTCTTAGCATCTCATGATCAGGCTCATGTCTTACAATTTTGGGGACAATTAAATGACTCACAGAAAGAGGCTCTGCTTCGGCAGATTGAAGTCTTAGATTTCAGTTCAATTACCCGCATGCAGGCGTTACTAAAAAACGCTCAAAGTAAGGTTTCGTCTTCAAGTCCGTTTGAGCCTGCACCTGTAGAAAATCCAACCGGTGCGGAATTGGAGACGTGTGTTGCTGAGGGCGAAAAATTGTTAAAGGAAGGTAAGGTCGCAGTCTTACTCGTAGCAGGAGGGCAGGGCTCCCGATTAGGTTATGATGGACCAAAGGGTGCTTATCCAATAGGCCCTATAACTCATAATTCTCTCTTTTGGTTTCATGCTCGTAAGGTTCTTGGCCTAAGTCAGACCTACGGTGTTCATATACCGTTTTATGTAATGACCTCAGAATCAAATGATGCTGCTACACGTGCACATTTTGAATCAAATGATTATTTTGGGCTTCCACGCGAGGATGTATTTTTCTTTATCCAAGGGATGTGGCCAGCGCTAACACCTGCAGGAAAAATTATCCTCGATACGCCAGGACACATTTTTATGAGTCCGGATGGGCATGGTGGAACGCTTATGGCATTGAATCGGTCAGGTGCATTCGATGACATGGAGAATCGTGGGATTCGTCATATCTTCTTTTTCCAAGTTGATAATCCGATGGTTGAAATTGCTGATCCTGCATTTATCGGCTTGCATGAGATCAGAAATGCAGATATGTCGCTTAAAGTTTGCCGAAAGCGTGATGGGCATGAGGGGATGGGTGTTGTTGTTACCCGTAATGGCCATTATGAGATGGTTGAATATTCTGAACTTACAGATGAACAAATGGAGCGAATCAATCCGGATGGGAGTTTGTGGTTAGCCTATGGTTCTCCTGCAATTCATGTGTTCAGCTATGACTTTTTAAAAACAGAAGCTGCTCGTGCAATGCCTATACATCTGGCACATAAAAAAATTGCCATGATAAGTGAATCGGGTGAATTAATTAAACCGGAAGCTCCAAACGGTTATAAGTTTGAAAAGTTTATTTTTGACATTATTCCAAATGCAAAACGGCTTGTTACGTTCGAGTTCGAGCGTAAAAATGAGTTTTCTCCAGTTAAAAACGCAACCGGAAATGATTCGCCGGCGACAACTCAGCGCGACTTGCAGATGAAATGGAGAACTTGGTTGGAACAATTGGAAATAAGAGTGCCAGATACACTTTCTATTGAAATTGATCCTGCATATGCGTTAAATGCAAAACAGCTTCGTGAACATGGACTTCGAATCGGGTGTTGAAAATCTCAAGGCTACGTGCTTTCTGATCCAAAAATAATAACTGCAAAGTGGTGAGTTACTTGAATATGTTGTTATAAAAGCAGAGATTGAATGTAGCAGTACATAAGCGGTAAGAACTCTATGTGGGTTCCACCGTTTTTGTTGGATTCATTGAGTAGTGTCTAGGGTACTAGACATTAAGTTTTTGAAACTTCAAGTTTCGTAACGCTAGCGATTGGGTTGCTGATGTTGACATATCAGTGGTATTCGGGGAAAGAATGAACACATAGTATCATTCGTGACGTAATGGTTAGGGTGATTATTTTTGTTAGAGGGATTGTTCCTTGTTATGATGAAAGCGTGTTACTACAAAATGATTAACGCTGTCACCTTTAGTAATGAAACTGAGGAAGCAGGAAGTATGGTCTTGAGGAAGTACCAATGGAATCATAGTGTTTGAGTTTAATAAATCTCTAAATAACTTCGTGACGTTTTGATGGCGCAAATAACGTATTATTACTTAAATATTATTTGTTGCAACACATTTTGCCAGGTTGATGAGTTGTTCAAGTTTTTTGGGATCACGAGCTTCTCCAGCCAATCGTAAGATAGGCTCGGTATTGGAAGCTCGTACACCGAACCAAGCATCTTCCCAATCTAAACGAATTCCATCAAAATCGATACAATGAATGGGGGAGCCGAATTGTTTAATCATGGCCGATTCAATACATTGAATGGCTTTCACCCGATCCTGTACGTTCAAGACGTTGACTTCACCAGAAGCATAATAACGCGAAGTAATAGGTGCAAGTAGTTCGCTGAAGGTTTGCCCCTTTTTCTTGGCTTCTGCGATGAGATCAAGTGCTATACAGGCTGCTAATTCACCACTGTCGCACCAATGAAAATTGCGAAAATAATAATGGCCAGCGACCTCACCTCCACAGATTCCATATTTTTCTCGAAGAGCCGTTTTAGCAAATGCAGCCCCAACTCTAACCATAAATGGTACAAATCCGTTTTCCTGTAACGTTTCAATCACTCCACGCGAGGTTCGGACGTCATGGATCACGACATCCCCCTGGTGACCAAGGTATTGGGCAAACAAGGCAATCATGGCGTCTGGGGGCACAAACCGTCCGAGTTCATCGATAAAGGCTACACGATCGGCATCACCATCAAAAATAAGTCCGAGGTCAAGATGGTGTTCTAAAACAGTTTTGACTAATTGTTCACGACTTTTGGCATCTAACGGGTTTGGTCCATGATGTGGGAAGGTTCCATCTGGCACAGAATTAAGAAGAACCGTCGCATCTGCGAATAGAGATGGTGCTAAAATGCCTGCGGAACCATCAGAACAATCGACTGCATATCTAAGTAAACCATGTTGCGCTTGGTATTGGTTGAGCCAGGTAAGATATTGAGGGCGACGATGGATTACCTGAATCGTTCCCGGCGTTTTAGCCTTTGGCGGTAGTTTATGATCCTCAATCCACTCCTCAATAATTTTCAAGCCCTGATCATATCCACATGGACGAGCATCTGCTTTGGAAACCTTTAATCCATTGTATTCTTTCGGATTATGAGAAGCAGTAATCATAACTGATGCGCCGTAGTGTTCTTCTGCCGTGAAGAAGTATACCATTGGCGTGGTGGCAAGACCAAGATCATTGACTTTTGCTCCAGCTTCGGAAAGTCCATGAGCAAGTGCATCTCGTAAAGTCAATGAGGAAACACGTGCATCACGCCCAATGAGAACAGTTTGGGCATTTAAGAGTGTTGGGAGGCATCGTCCGACTTGATAAGCTAGTTCGGGCGTAATGTCTGTACCGAAAACTCCCCGAATATCGTAGGCCTTAAAGGCTTTCACAAAAATCCTCCCGTAATTGATTGAATTATTCAACAATACAAAGAAGGCCTTTTAGATAAAGACCTTCGGGAAAAGTCAATGCCTCTATGTGATCTGGCGCCTGGCGAAGTTCGTGAAGAATACGAACTGTTCTTCCTGCGTCATGGGCGGCTTCAGCTACAACCATACGGAACATCCGAGGGTCGACAGCTCCGGAGCAAGAAAAGGTCGCCAATAGTCCACCAGATTCAACTAACTTAATTCCAAGTAAATTGATATCTTTGTATCCACGTAAGGCCTTCATCGTTTGACTTTTTGTATCAGCAAATTTAGGCGGGTCAAGCACAACTAAACCAAACGTTTGTGAACGATCACGGAACTCTCGTAATAATTGAAAAGCATTCCCTTGTAGAAATCGAGCTGCCTCATCAGCCATTCCACCGTTCAATTCGGTATTCTGTTTCGCCTGCTCCAAAGCCATTTCCGATAAATCAATATGAGTAACAGCTGAAGCCCCAGCAACTTGAGCCGCCACTCCAAATCCGCCAGTATAGCTGAACGCATTCAGAACGGTTCGTCCCTTTGCATAGGAAGCAATTAGACGGCGGTTCTCGCGTTGATCAAGATAAAATCCAGTCTTATGACCGGAAACGATATTTACACCATATCGCACGTTACTTTCTCGTATAATTATTGGCATTCGAGGAAGAACTCCAGCCAGAAGACCGTTCGAAACCTCTAAACCCTCACGCATTCGACCATCAGCATCGCTTCTTTCATAGCAGGCGACAGCATCTGTCTGTTGCATCAGTGTCTGAACGATTACTTGTTTGTACCGTTCTGCACCTGCAGTTGTGAATTGTCCAACAAGTACATCTCCATAGCGATCAACCGTAACGCCGGGCAATCCGTCTGCTTCGGCATTGATAAGTCGAAGTGCATTGGTATCAAAGCGCTCATTCATTCCTTCCCGAATTGCCAAAGCTGTAGTAACCCGATGCTGAAAAAATGTATCATCAATGGGTTCATTTACAGATGATGTCCACATGCGAATTCGTATCTGGGATGCCGGGGACCATGCGCCATATCCAAGCGGATCACCAGAAAAACTTGTGACCAAGACTGTTTCTCCACGCTCTGGTTCAGAGGAAACAGACTCTATTGCACCGGAGAAAATCCACGGATGCCCAAGGCGGGTTGGACGATCTCGTTTAATTTTGAGTTTCGCAATTTTCATAGCACCGTCTTTCAGCTTCAAATGTACTCTCTTGCTCTGCGAATAAACGTGAACATCCCTGCTTGGCTAATCCTCGAAGTACGTCAAATTGTTCATCTGTGAATGGATTATGCTCTGCAGTTCCTTGAAGTTCTACAAACCTGCCATCGGAAGTCATGACAATATTCATGTCAACATCAGCGGTAGAATCTTTGGCGTAATCTAGATCCAAGACTGGTACGCCATCGCAAATTCCGACACTGACGGCTGCCACTCGGCATTTGATAGGGTTTGAAGTTAATACGCCAGTTAATAGAAGCGTACGGATGGCCTCCTCTAGTGCCACCATTCCACCGGTGATTGAAGCACAACGGGTTCCACCATCGGCCTGAAGGACATCACAGTCAATTGTGATGGTTCGCTCACCCAATAACGTCAAATCCAAACTTGCACGTAATGCTCGCCCAATCAATCGTCCAATTTCAACACTACGCCCATCCTGTTTCAATTTTTTAATGTCTCGCTCTTTACGCGTTACCGTGGCAGACGGAAGCATGGCGTATTCTGCTGTAAGCCACCCCTTTCCACTATTTCGTAAAAACGAAGGCACTTTTTCCTCAATACTCGCAGTACACAATACCCATGTATCTCCCTGTTTAATCAAAACAGAACCAGCAGCGTATTTAGAGAAATGACGAATAATCTCAACTCTACGCATCGATTTTATTCCTTTCCTATTTTCGAACGCACAAGATATAGCATAATAGAAAAATGAAAATGTTTACAATACATGTAAACTGTGTGAAGGGGTTTTAACTCTTACCTAAGACGTTCTGCCATAAGGTTGTTCCATAGAGTTTTGTCATCCATTCGGGCTTAGCTTGGGGATGATTAAATAATCGCTCCGCGCCATAGGTTTCTTGAAGTGTGTTTAAAAGTGCGCAGGTAACTCTCCAAGGACGGTAGACGGCAGGAGTTGTTATATGCAAACGAATCGCCCCGTATGCAGAAGTTTGCGTGAAATCAAAAAAACGAACTCCGGGTACAGCTACGGCATTCAACCTGTCGGCAAGATCAATACCATTAAACCAAGGTGCTGCAAGAACGCGGAAAGCATAGGCAGAAGTCCGTGCAACGTTTAGCTGCGGTAAAGCTTCAGCAAAAACGAGCGCCGGATAACTTCGTGCAGTTTCCCAACTGCGGATTGCTGGACTTGGCGGCACAAACTCTGGAATCCCCTGCGGTCGTTCACCGAATACAGTGGTTGCGTCCCCAACCATAGGTGAGGAAAGATGGGGTAATCCCAACCAATCCGCAACTTGCGTGTGGGTTTTACCATGAACAAAGGGTAGGGCACATGGGGCAACAAATGAAAAATGTTCTGGTTCTGCAACGGGGCCATCTTCAATTCCGGGAAAAGGGATCGGTCGATCACAGACCAAACAATCCACGTTGGCCTCTGCACAAGCTTCAAGTGCTCCAATTAAGGTCGCAAGATAGGTATAGCAACGAACGCCGATGTCTTGTAGATCGACGACTAACAAATCTAATCCCGCTAACATCTCCGGGGTTGGCTTTCGAACATTCCCATACAGCGAGTAAACGGGAATTCCCCATGATGGGTGAATTGAGGTTGGTGCTTTTTCTCCGGCACCCATTTGTCCAAAAAAACCATGCTCTGGCCCGAAAAGGGCAACAAAATGGTCACCGAAAATACGTCGAAGCGCTTGTGCAGAAGTTTCACCTGTGCTGATGAGAGCGGCTTGGTGTGATAACAATCCAATACGCAGACGTCGGTTCGCATGCTGAAGCCAAACCTCAATTCCAACGCTTATGCTCATGGTTTCCGCCCGACAAGAATAAGTGTCGTAGGTATAGCCGAACATTCTTCAAACGCATCCATCCAGTCATCTGATGCATATGCAGGCGTTCGAACGGCTGGCGGTTCTTCCAGATGCTCGACAATCAATCCCGCGGTTCGAAATGCTCGGAACCATGCACTCACCGGATAGGCTCTGGAAGCAATAGGGGTTCCATGCCCTTCTGGTTGCTCACGAACATCATCGACCGGATTGAAATAATTCGTCAACAGCCGTCCACATATGGGCTCATTGGTACCTTCAGCTTCAGTTTCAACCCAATCTCCATTGTAAACAGGATGAACCGTGGACAGCACAAAAGTACCTCCCGGTTTTAACCAGTTCGCCACTCGCTGAATAAGCCTAAACGGACACTCAACAAACTCAAATGCATGGGAACTTGTAACCAAATCATAACTGGCTTCCGAGGCAGAGAATGACTCGATCGACTGATTGCGGAAGTCTACTGAGAGCTTTTCGGCTTTGGCATCGGAACGCGCGTAATCGAGTTGTCGTTCTGAAATGTCAATTGCTGTACAAAGCAAACCCTGTCGCGCCAACCAAAGGCTTTTTTGTCCCTCTCCACATCCCAACTCCAACGCCATCATCCCAGCTCGAAGTGGTGGAAGTAGGCGAAGTTCATGTTCCCCGGGCAAAAGAGGCCCATAATGAAAATCGGATGCGTCAATGCGTGTAATCGCTCGATACGTGTCAGCGATGGCATTCCAATACTGTCGTTGTGGATGGATCATGCCAGTATTTCTGTTTAAAGCGCTGCGTGTTTCAATTTACGGAGATAAAGATCCCAAAGGATAATACTCTTTCCGTCATCTAGTTCCTCAGAAAGAATGGCTTGTTCAATTTCCTCGGCTGTCAGGAGTATAGGCACAAGATTTTCATCCGTGTCCAGCTGTAATGCGCCTACACGTGGTTTTAACCGGGCATGGAAGTGGTAGTGCACTTCATCACAGTACCCCGGCGCCGGTAAGGAATGCCCTAAAGGGGTGAGTGTTTCAACCTCATAACCGCTTTCTTCACGAGTCTCTCGACGTGCAGCATCGTCTGGCGTTTCCCCTGACTCCATACAGCCTGCTATACATTCCAACAACGTCCGCTCAACAGCTTTTCGATATTGCCGAACAAAGACAAAACGTCCGTTTGGCAACTCTCCTAAAATACAAACGGCTCCCCGGTGCCTCAATACCTCACGTGTGGTCTTTCGCCCGTTTGGCATCTCGATATCCAAAATATCAACCGTGAGCGCCCGGCCAGTGAAAATACGCCGTGTTGTCAATGTTTTTTCTTCCATAGAAGTTCGCATAGGCTTTACTCCATATTTAACTTCCGCTCCACTTGCGCAGATCTTTTCCCGCCCAGTTCAATACTTCTTCGGTAAGCATGTGCGGCAATGTTCCGATCTGGATCGACTTCTGGCAATCTCAGCATGACGATGGCCATATCAAAGAACAACGAGGGATCATTCGGAAAGTTTTTTTGTGCTTTTTCCAACACTTTAAGTGCTTCCAAAGCTTGATTTTTGGCCAGATAAACCCCTGCTGCCACCAACTGTGTCTGCAATCCCAATTGGGTTTTAGCGGTTGGAATTGTTTCAAGGATCTCCAATGCATCATCTAATTGCCCCTGTATCAACCTAAGTCTTGCAAGTAACAGCATAAACTCCGGTGTATCTGGCCATTTGAGTGCCGCCTCAGTAAGGCGTGGTTCAAGCACATCGATATTCTTCTGATGCCAGAGCTCAAAGCACCATGCAATTTCACGTTTTACTGCATCCACATTCGCTTGAGCCTTTGCCTTGGCCTGGGCATCCTTTTTTATCAGAGCCTCAGCTTCTTCACGAGCTTTTTGTCGGGCAGCGGCTTCGGCTTGTTTTCGCATGAGTGCCTCAGCTTGTTGTCGTTCTCGTTCAGCTTTTGCCTTAACTTCTGCAGCACGGGTTTCGTCATCAACTGCACGCTGTAACACTTCTACTCCGCGTCGGATCGTAAGTTCTTGCGCTAGCGCGTTTTTGAGCGACGCCTCTACCTCTGTTTTCTGAGCAACTAGCGTTTCACGGGCACTTTTTGCCTGTTCCATCTTGGCCTTTGCCTCTGCTAATGTAGCATTGGCAGTTTCTACGCTCTTACGCGCTTCAAACACATTCTTTTTTATTTGTTCTGAATCGGCCTCATTGGCTTTGAGTTCTGCCTGCGAATAGGTATGTTGCGCCATAAACAGGGCAGCGTCTGCTGCCGCGTATTCTTGTGCTTGCTTGGTAAAGTCTGTTTGCGCCTGTTTTATCTGCCGCAAGATCTTAGCCTGTGCTTCTTTGGTTGTTTTAACAGCAAGCGCTGCAGCCGCTAATCGTTCTTGCTCAACCGCTAACTGTTCGCGTAACGAGGGCGGGCGGCTTGGAAGCTGCTTCTTCTTTTCCTCGGTCTGTTGCTTTACTCGAATAGCAGCCCGTTCCTGCTCCAATCGTGTTTCCAAATCGTCAGTATCTGTAACTGCCTGCCGCACATCCATGACCTCGGCTCGTTTTAATGCTAAGGCATCCAACATTGAAACGCAGTGAAATTTCTTCAATCGTAAGGTGGCAAATGCACTACCGGAAGTGTCTTCATCGGCTTCCACTGCCTCCAGCAAGTCCTGAGCTTTACGGAAGAGCCGAATAGCCTCCTCTATATCATTGGCTTCGGCCGCAGCTTGAGCTTGAGCGATTAATTGATTGGGCTCACGTAATACATCCGCAACATGACTAGCCACCTTGGCAGCCTTCTCTTCTTCACTTTCTCCAAATAACCATCCGGCGTGAAGGTATGGGGCGGCAATCAATACGGCTATCAATATTGGAATAAAACGCGACCTAGGTAGAAATCGATTCATGATAGATTCCTTTACGATAAAGTCGGATAGGTGAGGTGGCACTGTGTGTTGTAAGGTGTTTCTTCACAATACGTTTTTAACGGTTCCACGTGAATAGTAATAATGGCATCCGCACCAAATACTTCGCGCAATCGCTGTTCTACGCGTGAGGCGATGTTGTGACTTACCCTTACCGTCATTTCTGGATTGACCCGAAAGTGCATTTCAATGACTGCTACTGCCCCCACGCGCCGGGATCGTAAATGATGGGGTTCCGACAAATTCGGCAGGGAATGAAGCAAAGCTAGAATCTGCTCATTTTCCTGTACTGACATACCGTGTTCCATCAATTTGTCTAAAGAATCCTTTACAATTGCCCATGCTACTCGTAACAGAAAACAACCAACCAGACATGCTGCCACAGGATCGAGCAGCACCCACTTACCACCCAACAATGCACCTGCTCCCGCCCCAATAGAGGTGGCGAATGAAGAGAATGCATCACTTCGGTGATGCCACGCGTTGGCAAGAAGTGCATCATTGGCTGTTTCTTCCGCAACTTTTACCGTACGTTGATAAAGCCATTCCTTAACAATGACGGAAATAATACCTGCTAACATGGCAACCAACGCTGGTCGCTCAGGAAGTCGTCCTCCCAATGCACCCAAAAGAATGGCAACAGCTTGAATGACGATCATGAACCCTGCACCGCACAGCGCAATCCCAACTAAAATTGCAGCCAGGGTTTCGTATTTTCCATGCCCGTATGGGTGATCTTCATCTTCTGGTCGTTTTGCCAATCGCATTCCAAGCATCACTGCGAAGTCAGTCGCAAAGTCCGAACCTGAATGTAATGCATCTGCAACCATGGCCGCAGAATGCCCAAAAATACCTACCAGTAGTTTCCCGATGGTCAGGATACTATTGATAGTTACGGAGAGCCATGTCACACGGGTTGCCTGTTTGACCCGTTCTTCACGCGATGTGTACTCTTGCCACATGCGCGACAGTATAACAAATCTGTTTCGCCTACTTTGGCAATTCATTTATCGGATACTTCGTGGAGAAGCACGTGCTTACCGATCTAACTCGGGGCGGATTCAGGTCAGACCTGGGGCGACTTTAACATGGATCTGCCCCGGATTCCCTATCTTTTGAAATCAACTCAACATCTTCCAACCATAAAACATATTGTTTCATTCATTATCAGGGAAAAGAATATGTTCACTAATAATAAATAGAACTTTAGACTACATGTGCCTTTTTTTGTTCAGCGGGGTTTCCTTGTTGAGGTGGGTTTGATATGCTAATGGCATTCTTGCTGTTCAAGACGAAAGTTAAGGAATTTGTGCATGAAACAGAAAAAAACTTTTTGGGCGATGAGTGCCGTTTCGGCCGTATTGGCGTTGAGCATTGGGTGTGACCAGGAAAAATCTGCAGAACAACCGATTACAGCTCAGCCAAAAGCTGCTGCCAGTGTAGAAAGCGATATTGTTGCACTACCTCCACCACCGAAAGATTCTGATGTTGTTGTTTCTGTCGGAGAGGCTAAGCTCACCTGGAAGGAACTGAATGATGTGGTTGAGGAGCAGATTGCAGCTTACACCAAGATGACTGGGCAAGCCATTCCCTCTGAGCAACTGAAAGAGGCGAAGCAGGAGTTCCGCCGCCGCCAGGTTCAAACATTCATCGTGGATCAGGTAATTGCTGCTGCTGCCAAAAAATTGGGTGTGACGTTGGATGATGACTTTCGCAAACAGCAGATTGCTGAGCTTGAAAAGGCGCAGGGAAAGTCGTTGAATGAATTGTTGAAGACATTCCCGCTCGGTGAAGAAAAAGCGCGGGAAATGCTAGATAAGCAGTGGTTAGAATTGAAACTTCTGAATGAAAAAGTGTTCGCCACGGTTGCTGTAACTGATGAAGAGGTGGCAGAGGAAGTTAAGAAGACACAGGCTGAGATCAAATTGGTTGATGAGGAAATGGCCAACTACGTCAAGCAATTGGCGGATAAAACGGCCACATTTGAGGATCTGGTTCAGGCGAACTCTGCTGTCAAACAGGAAATACCTGTGCCCAAAGATCGTTTGTCCATGATGATCCCAGGTGAAAAAGCACAACAGGCTATTCTGAATGCTAAAGTCGGGGACATAACAGAGGTGTTGGACGTGCCTGGTGCTAAGGTCATTTTTAAGATTGTAAAGAATGAAGCAGCCAAACCGGCTGATGAGGCTGGTGCGCAAAAGCAGATTGAAACGATTCGGGAACGTTTGGTAAAGGGTGAAGATTTTGCCAAAGTAGCCGAGGAAGTATCTGATTGCCCAAGCGGCAAGCGGGATGGTGGCAATCTCGGTTCTTTTGGTAAAGGTGCCATGGTGCCTGAGTTCGAAAAGGCCGCGTTTGCTCAGCCTATTAATGAGATTGGCCCAGTGGTTAAGACACCGTTTGGATTCCACATTATCAAAGTGACAGCGCGTGATGAAGCGAAGGGGACGGTCACGGCGTCTCATATTCTGATCTCTACCAAGAGTGAACCTGGCACGGTTACGCTGTTGGCGTTACTTAAGCCTGTGCCGCAGGATATCCCTGCAGAACAGATTAAAAGTAATCTGTTGGAATCGCGGAAACGTGAGGCGGCTGTTAAGTTCTTTGAAAAGCAGAAGGCTGACTTGGGTGTTTCCTGCACGCTTTATCCAGAATTAGCGGCACCGCTTCCTGTTGCCAAGTAAGTGGTTGTTGTCAGGCCGCCCGTCGTTAAACCGACAGGGCGGCCTTTTTTATTTTCGCATGAAGCTTCGTAAATACTATATCGTCAAAAAAGAAAAATCTATTCGAGCCCCAGGCTTTTTGGAAGGGGTTCGACAACGCGAAATGTTTTCGCTTCCTGTTGTTGTACTGCTATTCCCAACTATAACGGTTTTTTTGTCTGCGGTAGGGTTTCTTTTTAACATTCCGGTGTCTGCTTGGCAAGGGGTGCTTGGGTTCTTTGTGGCGGCTGGATTTGCTGGGTTGAATGGTGTAAATTGGCGTGAACGCTGCAACCGAATTGTCTGCTTCGCTGGATTGATTCTGGGCATCTTTGCTCTGGATCAAAGTTTCATTTTTTTCTCATGGTGGGATGCTCAGGCGTATCATTTACCTGCCGCTAAGTTTCTTTTGGATGGATGGAATCCCGTCTTTGCTGCGACCCGAGAGACGCTTTTAACGACTACTGGAGCCGCGCCTGCTTCTTTTAATGCCTACCACGTGGCCTATTTACCGAGAGCCGGTTGGATCTGGAGTGCAGTAACGGCCTCCATTACCGGCAATTTAGAGTCGGGTGATACATTGATACTTCTGACCGCCTCAGTATTGTGCGGGCTTTCTTGGCGGGTTACTCCGTTATTATTTGGGGCAGGGCGTTGGAAACGGTTCTTTTTTGCCTCGTTAACGTTGCTTTCTCCTGGGGTGGTGGCTAGTGTTTTCTGTGGCGCCCAAGATGGTTCACAGTATGCGCTCTTATTGATATTTCTGTTGGCGGCTTGTGCGTATCGCAAAACGGGATCTAGCACATGGCTTCCTTACCTTATGCTCGCGCCTGTTTTGGGTGGTAATCTTAAGTTCACCGGAATGATTGCCTTGATTTTGTCAGTAACGATATTTACTTGTCCGCTTGTATGGCAAATGATGAAGGAACAATATGAGGGACGGAAGTTTTGGAAGTGGATTGTTGTCAATGCGATGGGGTTTCTCTTTGCTGGACTTGTTGGTTTTTCTCCTTATTTAACTAATTGGGTTAATCATGGTGGTCCATTTTATCCAGAGCATTCTTTTATCAAACAGGAACCATTGCCTGCAATGACAGCAGACTTTGATTTAATGAATGACGATGCAGCAGCCATGGGTTACACTGGTCGTGTAGTGAATGCTTACTTTTCCAAGTGGTTGGCGCATCGTTACTATGAATGGAAGATGGAGAAAAAGCCTTTTAATCCCGTATTTCATTTGGATCAAGTGAGTGGCCTAGGCACAGGATTTCGGATCGTGATGTGTCTAACACTGGTCATTCTGTGCCTAACGAGACGTTGTGGAACGCCATGGCTTTTGATTTCAATTTTAGTAACCAGTTTTTTGCAGCCGACCAAGACGGTTGGATATGTCCGTTATGTGCCACAGTTATGGATGTTTCCGATTCTTGTGGCGTTTAATGCCATGACCGTGAATAAGACTGCTTCCCCATACATTGGCCGTGGGTTAGGAATTGTTGTTACAGCGTTATTGGCTACAAGTACGTATGTCTTTGCACTGGGGAAGTTCATTTTTTCGCTTGGTATGAGTATCTATGCGCTTTCCTTGGTGGAATCCATGCAGGCGGAAGAGAATCCTCGCGTTTATGTTCTTTCATTGCACGACCGTTACCGTGAGGATGGACGCTGTCTTGCAGCTTGGGAGACATTGCCGCGTGACATTCCTGCACCGCACGTGTTTGATCTTTATTATCGTTACATGTTGTCGGGATGTGGGGTGTTACACCCTGATTGGCAGACATCTGCCCAGATGCAGGACTTAAGAGCTCTTGGAACACCTTGCTTTTACCTTGGAGAACATCTGTGGTATTGGCCACAAGATCCTACGGAAGTGAAGTTGCCGGGGATGCATTTTTATGCTGGGCATCCGCGTAAGCCCTTCACAGGTTGGAATGTGATGCGGATTGCCGGTGAGGCCATCCCGAAAACGCCCTATTACCTGTGGCGGATTACCCGTTTCCGTTGGCTTCAATGGAAAGTACATTGGCGGAAGGGAAATACGAATGCAACCGGATGAACAAAAACCGTTGAGGCAAGTGTCCGGATGGTGGTGGTTCCCGGTTATTTCAGTGGTAACAATTTGTTTTGCTGCCACAATTGTTTGGGGACCACTTAATCAAGATGAGGGGTGGTATTTATATGCCGCACGGCAAGTCGTGAAAGGACAGATCCCGCATCGCGATTTTTTCTTCACGCAGGGGCTTATAATGCCATGCGTTTATGCTGTCTTAAGTCGGATTTGGTCGCCATGGGGTGTTTTGGGCGGTCGAATCTTGACAGCCTGTTTTGGCGGACTTACTTTGTTATGTGCCTGCTGGGCGATCGGAAGACTGTTTGATTCCTCGCATTCTGGTACACAACAACGGCGAATAGCGCAGATTTCTTTGGTGTTTTTTTTAGGGGCTAATCTCTGGTGGGTTTATTTCATGTCTATTCCTAAAACATATGCGCTATGCTCAATTGGGATGGCGGGTGTGTTGACATTATTGGTCGGATTGCCACAACGAACAAAAACAGATGTGTTACGTTGGATAATGGCGGGTATTCTTTTGGCCGTATTGACCGGAATACGAATGTCTATGGGGATAATTGTAGTCGTAGCAGTTGGATGGTTTTGGATCTTTCGTTCGTATTGTAGAAATGCCTGGGTATGGCTGTCATTGGGGGTCGTTCTGGGGATTTTGTGTGTATTCGGAATAGAACTGGTTGGATGGCCAAAAGCTTTTTGGGACGCGCAACGATTCCATATGTTACGGGCATCGTTTGGGGTGTTTGGATGGGTGGGTTGCATTGCACGGATTGTACGTTTTAATCCGGTGTTGATTGGGGTGAGTATTCTGCTTTTGTTTGAGTTGACCGTGAGAAAGAGATGGGTTCATCTCCCATGGAGTTGGCGAAGTATTCAAATCGGTTTTTGGGGTGTTGTAGCAATTGCCTCATTTGGTGTACATGTGCTGGCGCCAGTTCCATACGATGACTATCAAATCCCCACATTGCTGCCGTGGGCGATGTGTTGTGCGACCGGTTTTTCAATGTGTTACAACAAACAATTGCCTAGTTACATAGGAGTCTTATTTCTATGCTCACTGTTTTTGACCATTATCGGCTCACCGATGGCTCAGGATTGGGTTGTTGCTGGTCAGGATCGGTTTTGGATCTGTCGAAAAACTGAACCGGATTTAATAAAACTAAGACGTGCAGGGAACGTTTTACGGCAGTTGGCTGTGGAACGAGGTGTGCATGAAGTTTGGACGCAAGATACATATGTGGCTGTAGAAGCCGGGTTGGATGTTCCCAAAGGGCTTGAGATGGGGCCATTTTCACCTGCCCCTGAAAATGTGTCTTTCTCGCCGCGGCTCGCAGCTTGGAGTGGTTATACGTTTGCATTACATTACCCTGATTTGAGGCCGGCTCAGAATGTGGAAAAATATCTTGAAAAACTGAACCGTGTGTATGCTCGACCGTTGGCAATATATCCACAGTTTGGCCAAGGATACACCACACTAACAATTGCCGAAAGGAATGAACCATGAAATCTTATGCGTGGCTTCCGCTTGTGGCAGTATTACTTTCTGCCGTATTAATGGCGTTGATTTGGGCGCCAGTTGAGCAGGCTTCCTGTGTTTGGGTGGCATTAGTTCCTCTTTTATTAGTTACGCGTCGTGTAATGCCGAGACAAGCTTGGTGGTATGGATGGGTAATGGGGTTTACTACGTGGTTAATCCAATTATCGTGGATGCTGAGCTTGTCAAATAATGGTGGGCCATGGATATTAATTGTTCCGGCGTGGCTTGCATTATGTGCCGTTTTAGCACTTTTTATTGGCCTATTTTCCGTATGGAGTGCAGTCCTCTGGCAACGATTTGGCTCTTCACCAATCGGCCGACTTGCGTTGGTGGTTTTATTGGATCCAGTCGGTTGGGCGGCCATGGAGTGTTTGCGATCTAATGTTTTTTCCGGATTTTCGTGGAATCCGCTTGGCCTCGCTTGTTCTACATATCTTCCCATTCTGCAGGTGGCTGCACTAGGTGGAATAACGAGCGTAAGTGCCTTGTTGGTTGCCGTGAACGGCGCAGTGGCAACATTTGCCGAACGGTTTTGGATGGCATTGACCCATACGGAGCCCACGACATTCAGTAGACGGGTATTACAAGCTTTGGAAAGTGCTTTTCCATTAGGGATACTTTTGATTGCATTTATTTGGGGATGGGAACGGATTCGCGCGTATGATGCCGCCCCCAAAGCATCTGTTTTCTCGGTTATTGTGGAACGAACGGAGGTGCCGTGTATTTTTACTGGGGAATCAACGTTTCCACTTTGGAAGATGGGAGAGGAGAAGGTGGACTTGTTGCCCTTACTAAGTCCTGACCTGTGGTTATGGCCGGAAAGTTCGGTACAGGGGATGTTTCCATACGTTGGTGCCGCTCAAGTTCGTTTACGGGCACTTGCTGAACGAGCCCAAACGCCCTTGTTGGTCGGAGGCCTTTATATGCAGGCCGGTGTGGGATGCCTAAATGCGGCTATGCTGGTTACGGAACAGGGATTGGATTTCTCGCAAGTTTATGGGAAACGGCACCTTGTGCCGTTTGGAGAATATTTCCCTGGGGATCATTTATTCCCCGTTCTTCAACGGCTTGTACCAACCGGACAAAGCAATGTTCCGGGAAAAGACAGAACACTTATCAGGTTGCCTTCCGGACTTAATGTTGGCCCACTTATTTGCTTTGAGGATACAGTTTCCTCTGTGGCACGTGAGTCGGTTTTGGATGGAGCGAAAGTATTTGTCAATATGAGTAATGACGCTTGGTATAATCCGTCTTCTCTTGGAAAACAGCACGCACGGCAGGCTATAGCTCGTTGTGTTGAAATGGGCGTGCCAATGGTTCGTTCAACCAATGGAGGGCAAAATTTAGTAATCGATGCCGTTGGGCGAACATCTGATACCGAAGCGTTCCCAACGCGGCTCTCGCTCACTGACCGCCCCTTTGCATCTGCTTACCTGAAGTGGGGAGAAGGGGTATTCGGCGGGCCGTGTGTATGCGCTGTGTTGTGTTTTTTTGTCTGGTTGTGGTTTCGACAGTGTATGCGTGTAATAGGGGTATTTCTCCTAACAGGAATATTGTGGGCTCAAGTGGTACATGCAAACAACGATTTGTTGCCTGTTGCTGGGATGGCAATAGACGATGGCAATGTAACACTTGCTGAGCGTGCGGCGCATGCTATATTGTCTAAACTTGGCATTTCTGCTGAAGAGCGTATTCGGGCGGAAGAAGTCTTAATTCGTTCTGATCTAACTCGAAAGAATTGGGATTCTGCACAAGCTCGGGTGGAAGCTTGCGATGAACTTCCTGCGGAGCATCGCTTAGCTTTTCTGTTAGCAGTTTCAAATGGTCGTAAGGATTTTGCCCAGACGCGATTACTTTATGCTCAGTCGCATATCTCTCCAACATCGGCATGGGGTGTCGCGTCGCTTCGTCTGGCGCTTCAGGCAGACTTGGAGTTAGGTAAGCATGTAGAGGCAGCTGAACGGTTTGCAGAAGTCAATGCTGCTACGGGAACTGATGCTCGCGTGCAAGCTGAAAATGCGTTGTTATGGGCGAGGCATTTTCCAAACAAAAAGTCTCGTGAGGCACTGCTTCAAGCCGCAACGCAGGCAGATCAAGGCGGGGTCTTTCTGGAATGTGCCCTGGCTCTTCCCGATTTATTTTCTGGGACAGATGATGCGTCTGCGGCTATAACCTGTCTAGAGCGCCTCCTAGAGTCAAAGACGGTATCTACTGCTATTGAGGCACGGCTGGCTTTGGCTGCAATTGCTTTGGATTCTACATCGCAGACAAAAATTATGCATGCACGACAAGCCTTGGCCGCAGCCCGTGAAGAGTCAGTTCGAAGGCAAGCCTTGACCGTGTTGGGGGAATTGCTTTGTCAGCAACCCGAAACAACGAACGAAGGGTTACAGGTGCTCCGCGATGCGGTTCGCCTTAATCCTTCTGCTACAGAAGCTCCTGCACTTCAACTGAAAATTGCTGAAACCTTGGAACAGTTGGCGCGGCATGACGAGGCGTTGCAAGCATACGATCAATATCTTGAGAGTTATGATGAGCCCGCATTTCGCGTTCGTATTCGTCAAGGGCGTGCACGAGCCCTGCTAGCCACTAAACGGGGTAATGAGGCATTGGCTTCTCTGTTAGAGGCTATTGAGCTGGAGGAAGAAACAAAGAAACGAGAAACGCTTCTGATGGAGGCTGCGGACGTTGCGATCACGGCGGGTCAGCCTGCTAGAGCTGTTGCACTTTATCGCCGACTGCTAAAAACACATCGTTCATCAAATGTACTGCTCCATTTAGCGCGAGCACTGGAGGCCGAAAACAAAATAGACGAGGCTATGCATATCTATGAATCCGTATGGAATGAACCTTCTCCTCGGGCGGAAGATTGTTTTGTAGCTGCAATGCGCTTTGGGGCGCTTCTGACTGGATGTAAGCGCTATGCCGAGGCAATCGCCACTTATACCAGAGCGCTAGCTTCTACGTCTGATGAAAAGCAGCAGGCCTCTCTTCGATTAGCGCGCGGCCGAGCGTATTATGCTTCCGGGAGCTTAAATAAAGCAAAAGAAGATTTTAGCGCTGTGCGAGAATCAAACGATGCGCAAGTCGCTTCTGAGGCGCGATTCTTTCTTGTTTTGTCGCTTTATGGATTGGGTGAAGATGAACAGGCGCGTGATTTGGCTCATGCCTATGTTTTGGCTTATCCGCATTCATCGCGTATTCCGGATGTGATGTTATGGTTAGCCAAAAGCGATTTTAATCGAGGTGCATATGAGGATGCATGCTCGGGCTTTAAGGATTTCGCAGTTCGTTGGCCAAACGATCCTCGTGTGCCAATGGCAATCTATCTAGCGGCCAGAGCGGCCTATCAGGCTCAGGATTACACGCAAGCGATCGAACTCATTGGGCGTGTAGCGAGGATGTCAACGTCACAACCCTCATTTTTGTCAGATGCCCGTTTCCTTCAGGCGGAAGCATTAATGGAATTGGCGCGATATGGAGAAGCGAGAGACTTACTTGATACATTGATTCGGCGTTATCCTGATGCCCCATGGATTGGAGATGCATATGGGCGAAAAGGAGATTGTCTTTTAATGACCGCAACCGATGATCCCGGACGATATGCGCTAGCGTCAGAAGCCTACCGTGAAGCTTTGACACGTCTGGATGATCCGGATATAGAAATTGGTTATTCCTTCAAATTAGGGCGCATTTTTGAAAAACAACAGCGACGAAATGACGCGGCAGAACAATATACCAGATTAATTTATCGTGTACTCGCTCAACCCGAAAACTATTCCGAAAAAGGGTTGGAGTGGGTAAGGAAAGCAATAGCACGTCTTCGAACAATCGAATTGGCCAGGGGTAATCGTTCCGGATTTGAGACACTGATTCGCCGTATTCGGCAGGCTGAACTTCCTGGAATTATTCTGACGGAATTATAGCCTGTATCCTTGCCCCCTGCTAATCGAACGAAAACAACCTGCTGTTGTGTTGTCATATTTTCACAGATTGAAACAAAAGAGATGGGGTTGGTTTATACCGCACTCTCTTCAAAAGCCTGGGGTGGTTTTGACGGGATGGTGATGCAAGGTAACAGTGTATGAGCTCACAGCGATTTTATTTTGTGGTGTAATCTTTCCATTAGTAGAACTCACCGTTATACAACAGATTTTTTGACACGTTTTACGTTATCACATGTGTTGTATTCACGCTTGAGCGAAGACGAGTTGTTATTTGTAAGTGAATAACGAACGAGACGTCGCGACATGCGAACGGGTGTAGAGCCGCCATTCAAGAGATTTAACGAAGGTTATAAAGAGGGACGGAAACGTTTGGAGATATGCTATACTATACCTTTCGGAAGGAGTTTTTGATGGATTGCGAAGGGCTGATCAAACAATGGTTGGGTATGTCATTCGAGGCTGTGATGCCCGGATGTGGAGGCGGTAAAGTGCTACCTTCAAAAGATAGCCGCTTCGGTGATTGGCAGTGTAACGATGCGATGGGGATTGCTAAGCGTGCCGGGAAAAATCCACGGGATGTAGCGCAGGCTGTCATTCAGGCGTTGCCAGTACCGGAATTACTCGAAAAAGTGGAGATTGCAGGCCCTGGTTTTATTAATTTGACGCTTTCCAAGCGTGCCATTGCTGCAGGTGTAGAGGCAATGACCACAGATGAACACCTTGGTATTGCGCAGAAAGGGCAGGGGGAGTGTGTTGTCATTGATTACTCTTCTCCAAATGTAGCCAAACCTATGCACATCGGACATATTCGTTCCACGGTGATCGGGAATGCTATAGATCGTATTTTACGGGCGCTTGGCTACGATGTAATAGCTGACAACCATCTAGGAGATTGGGGAACCCAATTTGGTATTTTAATCATGGGGTATCGTACGTTTCTCACAGACGAGGAACGCGAAAATCTCACCGTTGACATGTTGGAAAAGGTCTACGTAAAAAGCTATAACGCGACAAAAGAAAATCCAAAATGGTTAGAACGTTGCCGTGAAGAATTAGTGCATTTACAACGGGGTGACAAGGATAATTTGGCGATTTGGAAACGTTTTATTGAGATTTCCCTGCACGAGTTTGGCCGTATATATGATCGATTGGGCGTGCGATTCGATTTATACCGTGGAGAGAGCTATTACCAGCCGTCCCTAGAAGAAACCGTTCATTTACTTAAGGCAAAAGGTCTGGCTACGCAAAGTGATGGCGCGTGGATTGTGGATCTGAAAGATAAAGGACTTGAAATTGCGATTGTGCAAAAGAGAGATGGCGGTTTTAATTATACAACCACAGACATCGCAACGGTACGCAGCCGTGTCGCCGAATTTTCGCCGGCGCGCATTATTTATGTAACGGATGAGCGGCAACAACTTCACTTCAAACAGTTTTTTGACATCTGTAAGACATTAGGGGCGTGTGATAAGACACAGCTTCAGCATATCTGGTTCGGTTTAATGCGGCTTCCAGATGCAACGTTCTCTACCCGTCAGGGAAATGTTATCAAACTGGAAACGTTATTAGATGAAGCTGCCACGCGAGCTCGTAAGATCGTAGATGCAAGCCATCCGGATTGGCCGGAAACAGAACGTGCTGCATTGGCTGAGGCTATTGGTATTGGGGCAATCAAGTATGCTGATTTATCGCATGATCCGGCGACTATGATTGTTTTCACATGGGACAAAGCTTTAGCACTGGATGGAAATAGTGGCCCCTATTTGCAATATGCCAACGCGCGGTTAAACTCACTCCTTGAAAAGTATCGACAACAGGTTGGACAAGATCCTTCTACGCGGCCTTTGCAACTTCAAACAGATATTGAAAAGACGTTGGCACTTCATTTACTTCAGTATCCTAACACTGTTCAACGTGCAGGGGATACCTGCAAACCAAGTATCTT
>CALBHX010000099.1 GCA_937892925.1 uncultured Lentisphaeraceae bacterium | reverse complement strand
CATTTCGGCAATATGATCGGTAGCTGCCGGATAGACTGCTGCGGGTTCAATATTTAATGTTTTGAGATCTGCGAAAAAAGCGTCGATGTAGGGTTTTGTATAAACTTTTAGGGGCAACCCGGCAGCACGGGAACCCCGAATAGTCTTATCGTCCACATCCGTCAGATTCATTACCTGTGTAACATGATAACCGGCGAATTCCAAGACGCGTCGTAAAAAGTCTTCGAAAAGATATGCCCGAAAATTACCAATATGCGCAAAGTTATAGACTGTCGGGCCACACGTATACATTCCCACTTCGTTGGGCTTCAATGTCTGAAATGGCTCCAATCGCCGGGAAAGGGAGTTGAAAAAGTGCAACGTCATGCGCGAACCTCTCTTCTAGTCAGAGGGTCAGTATAACAAAAATCGGGGTTATGTGTTGTTGGTATTCACTGAATACAAACTGACCGACGGGATACAGCAAGATGGAAATAAGGGAGTAAAAGTGTCCAGTCGAGATACAGGAATTGCGATTGTGAATGAGAGTTTAGGTATGATGTGGCTGCGCTTAGGGATCGTTTGAACGTGTTGGCTCGGCATAGTTCTGAATCGGCTTTGGGTGAGACTTGTTGCGTTCCGATTTCAATACAAGGTCGAGGCTTGGAGCGATGTATCCGGCCAGCTTACTGATGGGGGCAGGGGCAGGCAGGTTCCAGACGAAGCCGATAGAGCCGAGCTTGCGGGAGACCATCGCCTCGGGACAGCACTTGCGGTTTTTGGGTCAGGTGGACAAAATCAATCGCTTGCAAACTCGGGACTATCCTTACCCAATTGTTTCATTGTAAATCTCCTGGAACCCGTGCAGTCTTGAATCCGGGGCGGCTTCATGTCACAGTCGGGGCGGGTTTGTCTTAAACTTGGGGCGCGGGTTGGGGGGATACAACTGTATTCATGGAAGAAGCGGAGATCCAGATGTTGAGATGTGGGTGTGAGGATGGGGATGTTTTTATGTTACTATATTGGTATGCGATGTGGGCAGACGCTAGTTGAGTATATTCTGGTGCTGGTGTTGCTGTTGGGTGCGGCGGCAGCGGCGGGATGGGTTGTTCGGGCGGTGCGTGTGCAATCGGCTCGGACTAGTCTACTGCTGGGTTCAGATTTTCCATGAAGGTTACAGAGGAGTTACGGTATGAATATTTCGAAGCGTAAACAGGGACAGACAATGGTGGAGTACATCATCATTGTGGTGTTGATTGCTATCACGCTGTTGGCGTTGGTGGGGCTGTTTGGAAAGGCCATTGCAAAGAAGTTTTCGGGGGCGACGTCTGCTCTGGATGAGGATGTCGGTTCGGAGGCTCAGAATGCTTATCAGGATTTGGGTGATGGCACGGAAACCCTGAAGAAACTGGATGAGAGCGGGAATCTTTAAGATTGGCCGGGCGCCGCGGCATGGGCAGGCGATGGTGGAGAGTCTGTTGGTTCTGCTCGTGCTGTTGGCGGCATTTTTCTTTTTTTACGATTTTGCGGTGGCCTCGGCATCGCGGTTGTTGTTGTGTAATGGCGCTGCGCGTGCGGCGCGTGCAGATGCGGTGGGGTTCAATTCGTTTCATCGGCTGAAGTCTTTACGGGTTGGTATGATTCCGGTATCGGGGAAGCGGCTGGTTCCGGATGGGGGGCGTTCAGTGGTGGGCGGCGGCGTGGGAGAGTTGGCGTTGGTGCGAACCTATCTGCAGAGTGAAACGGAACCGGATGCGAGAGGAATTTTGGATTATGAGCGGTGGTCTGGGTTGTCGCATCAGGTGCGCAGATCGGGGGGAAGTTCGAGGGTGGAGGCGGTTTTTGATGTACCAAGGGGATTGCCGTGGCGGTTGGGAGCGTTGGTTGGCGTGGTGCCGGTTGGGGAGCTTCAGCGATTACGGGCGTGGTGGGAGATCGAGGATCATGCTTCGCTCTATTTGATCCGCACAGGTGGGGAGGAGTGAGGGGAGATATGAGGCGGAAGAAGGGTTCGGAGCTTGGCCAGGCGGTGGTGTTGCTGCTGGCTGTAGTGGTGGCCATGGCGGCACTTGCACTGTGGGTGACGACGATTCAGGGATTTGTGATGACGCGACTGCGTACGCAGGATGGGGGTGATGCGGCTGCGTTGGCGGCGGCGCGTTGGCAGGCGGCGGGATTGAATCTGTGTGGGGAGCTGAATTTGATTCAGGCGTATATGCTGGCAGATTCAGAGGATAACCTGGCGGCGGCTCAGGCGCTGCATGAATTGCGTCAACGGGTTCAACTGACGGCACCGCTGCTGGGGTTTTTGTCAGCTCAACGTGTAGCTGCGGCGAATGGAATGGAAGAGATTCCAGAGGCGGCGGATTATTTACGCGAACTGCGGGAGACAGTGATGCCGTTGGGGCTTTATGAGGGGGCGGAGGCGGATTTGCAGGAGCTGTTGGGGATGTTGTTACAGGAACCTATTACTGCATTCCCGTTAACGCCGCCGGTGGATCAAAGTGTGTTTCCAACGTGGTTGGTGGAGCAGGATTTTTACGAGGCGGTGTTAGGGCGGGATTGGTGCTGGTTCTGGTTTCATGCATATGGATTTCTTCAGCATTATCGGGGGTATCGAGACTTCGGGCGTGTGCCAGAGCTGAATACGGAACCGTTTTTTGGTTTACGGTTGGGGGAGCGAGAGGCTTCGTTTGAGGTGTTGGGGCTGGAAGCGGAGATGTCGAGCCAGTTGGTGGAGCTTGGGCATCCGGGCGTGCCACCGAAGCCTGCGGAAGAATCGGGCGCACCGGCGGTGTATGAGCGGGAGGCGGAAGCTGTTGTGGTGGATGGTGAGGAAAAGCGGGTTTCGTGGACAACGTTTAATGGTAAGTGGGGGGAATGGAAGGCCATGCAGGCGGATGAATTGCCGCTTGGGGGGATGTTGCGCAAGCAGTATAATTATGAGGGCGCTAGTGTGGTGGTTGGTGTGCAACGTGAGGGTGCTACATGGATGGCTGCGGCGAAGGCTTTTGGATCGGTTGCGGGGGAAAATCCAACGTCGTATGATGTGGTGCTTGGGGGGTTTGATGCAGTGCGGCTGATCCCGATTGATGCAGCAGACGCGGGAATTCGGGGGCTTGACTTTGCATGGTTGCGGCATGTGCGCCACCATGTTCGGGATTATGCGCTTCGAGGGGTGACGGCAGAGGGGTGCCGGTATTGTAGGGCGTTACGGTTGTGGGATCAGGCGGCATTTCGTGCGGAGGCGACGGCATGGTTGGCGCTTTATGGGAGCACGTGCCGCAGACCTAGACCCGGGCGCGGAGATTCGGGTGGTTCACATTATGGGCACTGAGTGTTCTGCGGGGACGTTTTTTGTGGTACACTGCGGCGGACTGTCACTTTTTTGGAGATTTGTATGACTGCTGTCTCTTCTGAAATTGCTTATGGCTCGGATGTCTTTAATGAACGAGCCATGCGAGAATATCTGGCTAAGGATACGGTAGAGGCACTGCTGCATACGATGAATGACCGTGTTCCGTTGGATCCCTCTATAGCCAACGAGGTTGCTCATGCATTGAAGCAGTGGGGAATGGCGCGCGGGGCGA
Source organism: uncultured Lentisphaeraceae bacterium (assembly GCA_937892925.1). Classification (GTDB taxonomy): domain Bacteria; phylum Verrucomicrobiota; class Kiritimatiellia; order RFP12; family DVOR01; genus Spyradenecus. The sequence goes on along the minus strand of CALBHX010000099.1, from coordinate 51,753 downwards.
CTCATTTTACGCACTGGTTTCAACCGTTGACGGGGAGTACGGCAGAGAAGCATGACGCCTTCTTCGAGCCTGTAGGGATGGCGGAGACGATTGCGCGTTTTTCGGGAAAGAATTTGATTATGGGAGAGCCGGATGCATCAAGTTTCCCTTCCGGCGGTTTGCGTTGTACATTTGAAGCGCGCGGATATACGGCATGGGATGTTACCAGTCCGGTGTTCATTAAACGCCATGCTAATGGGGCAACGCTGTGCATTCCCACGGTCTTTTGTTCTTATACTGGAGAGGTGTTGGATAAGAAGACGCCGCTGCTACGTTCCATGCAGGCGATGGATCGTGCGGTGCGAAAGTTGATGGCGTGTTTTGGTGAAGCGGAGGGGCATGCTTCGATCACGCTGGGGGCGGAACAGGAATATTTCCTTGTGGATAAAGCGTTATGGCTGAAAAGACCGGATTTGGTGCAGTGCGGTAGGACGCTTTTTGGGGCTCCGCCGGCGCGGGATCAGCAACTTGAAGATCATTATTTTGGTTCCATTAAACCACGTGTGTTGGCATTTATGGAGGAAGTGGAACGGGAACTCTGGCGGCTGGGCATTCCGGCAAAGACGCGGCATAATGAGACGGCACCCGCGCAGTTTGAGATGGCTCCCATGTTTGAGGAACTCAATCTTGCGGTTGACCATAATATGTTGATAATGGAGACATTGCGGAATGTGGCAGATCGGTATGGCTTGGTTTGTCTACTGCACGAGAAGCCCTTTGCCGGGGTGAATGGTTCTGGGAAGCACAATAACTGGTCGGTGGCGTATCGGGGGCGAAATCTGTTGGAGCCCGGGGATAATCCGCAGCAGAATGCAATTTTTCTGGCGGTGTTGGCATCGATTATCCGGGCGGTAGATCTTCACGCGGATATTTTGCGTGCATCCACAGCTTTTCTTGGAAATGATTGCCGGTTGGGGGCACTCGAGGCGCCGCCGGCGATTATCTCAATCTTTTTGGGCGATGATTTGATGGAGGTGATCCAGCGTATTGAGCAGGGAACGAATGCGGACAAGACGCCGGGGAAGAAACCGAAGCTGCGGATTGGGGTGGATACGTTGCCACCTATTCCACGGGATGCGACAGATCGGAATCGAACATCGCCTTTTGCATTTACCGGGAACAAATTTGAGTTCCGTGCGCCGGGATCTTCGCAGAACTGTTCGAGTGTTTGCATGGTGCTGAATACAATCGTTGCAGAGTCCATGGAAGTGCTTGCGGATGCGATTGCTAAACTGCCGAGACACCGATTTCATGAGGGTCTTGAAAAGGTTATCCGCGCGGTTATCAAGGATCATCGCCGTATTTTGTTCAATGGGGATGGGTATTCAGAGGCGTGGGTGCAGGAGGCTAAACGCCGGGGACTTCCGAATCTAAGAACCACGCCGGAAGCGTTAGCGCGGCAAATCGTTCCGGAGAATCTTGAGCTTTTTGCAAAAAGTGGGGTGCTTTTGCCGACGGAATTGCATTCTCGTCATGATGTTTTCCTAGCAGAGTATGACCGCCGTGTTCGTCTTGAGGGACAGGTGGCTTTGGAGATTGCTCAGGGGATGATTATGCCGGCTGTTTCAGCCGAATTGCATGAACAAGCCTCCTTGTTGCGGGACTTGCAGGTTGTTGGAGCATCGTCCGGAATTCATCGTGTACAGGTTTCGGTGAATGTGCTTGGGCAGGCATTGGAGCAGGTTGGGGATGCATGCGAGAAACTAAGGGATGCATTATCTGCGGGGTCTGAGGCGATTCGGAGTGCCATGGAGGAGTTACGTTCATTGGTAGATGCTTTGGAGCAGCAGATTGCCGATGTCCGGTGGCCGTTGCCGAAATATCGGGATCTACTCGCTTTGTACTAAAGGTGTATAAGGAGAAGCATCTGAGTCTCCTTGATTTTTGATTTTATCGTTTTCGAAGTAACGTTTACGGGGCGGAAGAGGTGAATACCCATTGTGTGGGACAGGCCTCTCTTAGGGCGTTGGCAAATGGCAGTAAATCGCCAACGGTAACGTTGGGGCCGGCATAGAAGAAAACAACATAGACTTTTCCGTGATTGACATCTACTCGCCTCATGATCTCAAGGATTGTGCTGGGGGTTACTCCCGGGTAACATTTTCGAGTCAAAGCCGGATCGTTTCCCTCACCGGACCAATCTTCAAGGATTTGACAAAGGGTAGCCTCCAACACGTTCCCGGAAGTCTTATCGCGGCTTAATTCTACTTCCCAAGGTTGAAAAATACGTTTCTCACGCTCTTTCCATGCTGTAGTTGGTAAAAATGCCCGAATGGGTAGGGGATTAGAAGTAGAAACGGTGAGTGTAAATCCACCCTGTACTTCTAACGTTACTAACAGTTTGGCTAATGGCACACAGGCCCGAAGTGGCAGTGAAGGATCTAATAAGACATCCAGAAAGACGTCTCGCGGATCGTCACATAACGCTTTAAGTTCGGTTAGAAGGCTGTCAGGTTTTTCAAGAGATGCAGAAGTAACATGAATTTGTTTATGGAAAACGCGAGCCATACCTTTTGGCAATCGTTCCCATTTTAGTGCCACGATGACCGGTTCACCACCAGGTCGTTCCGTTGTGGCACGGAACAATCCATACGTGGCTCCTTTTTCTGCGGCGAATGGAAGGCCGAAGATTGCCTTGGCACCTGAATACGTAGCGATGATGGCTGCGGGCATTTGGTTGTCTGGCACTTGCTTTCCAATATAGGGGAAGCCTCGGGAAAAAAGTGCTTGTGCGGGTGTAGAACAGTTGTCTGAAATGTCGGCTGTTAGAGGGTGAAAAACCGGATCATTCAACCCTTTCAATGTGATGGTAAAACGTTCGCCTTGAGCCATAGGGTTGCCTCGGAGCAGTTGTTCTGGTGAACCTCTAGGAACACCTAATGCTTCCACGGCACGGGCAACTGTGGACGGAGAATCCCATGCAATGACAAGGCCTTCGTAGGCTCGATCACTCAGGTTCCCGAGTAAAACGAATTCCACCTCGTAGGACTTTCCAAGCCCAGTCCATTCCGCTAACAGATAAACGGTGCCCTGGTTTTTACTATAGACACAGGTTGGGGAGACAGGTACGCAATCTTCTGGTAAGCCAGTACGCCAAGCGGCCTTTGCTTCTGGGTGTTTGAACATATAGGCGCTCGGGCTAGCAGAAGTCTTCGGCGCGGTTGTTTCTGCAAATCCAACACCAAGCACTAAGGTTACGAGGAGACTTAAAAGACAATGTTTCATATGCGGCTTCCCAATGCTGAACGGTAGGAAATGACAACGTGAAAGGCTTCTTGTTGTGTCATACCGGAAGCAACAAGTGTACGCCATGCATGAATATCTTCTAGTGTTAATCGGATCCCCCTTGCGACTTCCACGATTGCACAAATCTCTGCAGGAGGGGCATCCTGCGGTATAACAGGGAACCTCTTGGGTGGATTGTCTTTAGAAGTCAAAAACCACGCTAACCCGAACGCCGCGGCTATTAAGACGATAACCTGGCAACAATACAACAAGACGAATCGGGGCATTAATGTGCTTCCTTTAACAACGCAAGCAACAATCGAGCCGATTGATTCGCTGCACGTTCCAGAAAATCATCATACGTGATAGGTGTTGTGTCATCGGCGCAATCGCTCATGGTACGGATAACGAGGCAGGGCTTATTAGCCGCATAAGCAACATGTGCTACGGCAGCTCCCTCCATTTCCACACAATCCGGATGGCAGGTTTTTATAATACGGGTGCGGGTTGCATGGTCGGTTACGTATTGATCTCCAGTGGCGATACGTCCCTCTCTCCATGCACCCTGCAAAACACCTGGTTGGGCACAGGCTTGGCGGCACCATGCAAGCAACGTATCATCAGCTTGAAAGATCGCACGTTTGGGAAAGTACTTTAACATAACAGGGTCTTGGTCGTGGAAACACAGTTCTCGAGATACGACCACATCTAACGTCTTCAGTCCATCCCCAACGGCGCCGGCGATCCCAACATGAATCACATAGTCACAACCACCAACAAAACATAACCACGTTGCACAGGCAGCGGCATTTACTTTTCCAACACCGCAACACGCCAGAATCACTCGTTTTCCACACAATTGCCCAAAGTGGAATGTTGTCCCAAGCGCCGTAACAGTACGAACCACAGACATTTGGGCAAGTAACAAGGCGATTTCCTGATCTAGCGCTCCCAAAATCCCCCAGGTATTTCCTACATCCATTCGAGTCTCCACGTTGCTGTGTATTTCGTCTTCCGTTTGCTGAACAACTAAACGCTATAATCGGAGTGGGAGTATATCAAACTTCACTTAATATAAAAATGTGTTCCCCGGAGGGAACCTCTGGGGAACACATTTTGAACGGCATGTGAGCATTCGCTTACATCATACCGCCCATTCCGCCATCAGGCATTGCCGGAGCGGGAGCCTTAGGCTCAGGGATCTCGGTGATCATGCACTCAGTCGTGAGCAGAAGCCCGGCGATTGATGCGGCATTCTGCAATGCGGAACGCGTAACTTTGGCAGGATCCAACACGCCGGCCTTGACCAGGTCAACAAATTCGCCAGTTGCTACGTTGTAACCCGTGTTACCTTGCGCGCCCTTGACCTTTTCAACGATCAATGCGGCTTCCAAGCCTGCATTCTGAACCAACTGACGAAGCGGAGCTTCCATGGCACGCCCGAGAATCTCCGCGCCAATCTTCTCATCACCAGAGAGCTTCTTGGCACACTTCTCAACCGCGTTCTGGCACCGGAGTAACGCTACGCCGCCGCCGGCAACGATACCTTCTTCTACCGCAGCGCGGGTAGCGTGAAGTGCATCATCCACGCGGTCTTTCTTCTCCTTCATGGCCGCTTCCGTCTGCGCACCAACCTTGATGACAGCTACGCCGCCAGCCAGTTTAGCCAGACGCTCCTGGAGTTTCTCGCGGTCGTAATCGGAGGTGGTGGTTTCAATCTGGTGTTTGATTTCTGCCACGCGCCCCTGAATGTCGGAGCTTTTTCCGGCGCCTTCCACGATGGTGGTGTTTTCCTTGTCCACCGTAACGCGTTTGGCCTTTCCAAGCTGTTCGAGGGTGACCGACTCCAACTTGATGCCGAGATCTTCGGAAATGACCTGGCCACCTGTAAGGATGGCAATGTCTTTAAGCATTTCCTTGCGGCGATCGCCAAAACCAGGCGCCTTCACAGCACAGATATGCAGTGTTCCGCGGAGTTTGTTTACAACCAATGTGGCCAGAGCCTCGCCTTCCACATCCTCGGCGATGATCAGCAGTGGACGCCCGCTCTTAGCCACACCCTGAAGGATCGGAAGCATATCGTTGAGGTTTGAGATTTTCTTCTCGTAGATCAGGATATAAGGGTTGTCGAGCACACATTCCATGCTCTCTGCTGCCGTCACAAAGTAAGGGCTCAGATATCCCTTATCGAATTGCATCCCTTCAACCACGTCAGAGGTGGTTTCCGTGGTCTTGCCGTCCTCAACGGTAATGGTGCCGTCTTTGCCAACCTTGTCCATGGCATCGGCGATGATTGTACCGATTTCTGTGTCGCCATTGGCAGAGATGGTAGCAACCTGTGCAATCTCATCGGAGGTGGAAACTTTCTTTGCCAACGAGGCAATGGCCTCAACGGCTGCAGCAGCAGCCTTGTCAATGCCGCGCTTAATAGCCTGCGGGTTCGCTCCGGCCGTTACATTCTTCAACCCCTCGCGATAAATCGCCTCGCCGAGAATTGTTGCGGTTGTGGTGCCATCGCCCGCTACATCGTTAGTCTTGGAGGCGACCTCACGAACCATTTGTGCACCCATGTTCTCGAAGGGGTCAGGCAACTCGATTTCCTTCGCCACAGTTACACCGTCCTTGGTGATTTGCGGAGAACCAAACTTTTTGTCGATGATCACATTTCGACCAGATGGCCCCAACGTCGTGGCAACCGCCTTGGCTAACTTGCTGACGCCATTCAGAATGGCCTGACGGGCATCACCCTCATACTTCATCTGTTTTGCTGACATAACTTAAATCCTTTCTGCTTGTTTAACCGATAATACCGAGGAGGTCTTCCGACCGGACGATCTGGTAGACCGTGTCGTTGAACTTCACTTCGGTTCCGCCATACTTTGGTAACAACACCGTGTCTCCGGGTTTTACGTCAAATGGAACTTCCTTGCCATCTTTGTCGCGCTTTACGCCGACGGCGATGACCGTACCTTCCATTGGTTTCTCTTTCGCTGTGTCAGGGATGATAATCCCCCCACGCGTTACTTCTTTTTCTTCCTTGGGCTGGACGAGCACGCGGTCGCCGAGCGGACGGATATTTGGTGTAGACATGGTTTTTTCCTTTCTTCTGAAATGGGCGCGGAACCCGGGGGAACCGTTATATTCGGTTCCCCCGCTCCGCAACGGTTTTAGTTCATCTTGAAATCGGCATCAACAACATCATCGTCACCCGATTTCTTCTGTTCTTCTGAGGGCTGTTCCTGCTGGGTCTCGGCCGACGCCCCTGCCGCAGCATCCGCACCAGGCTGTTGATACATTGCCGAGCCGGCACCCTGGAGCTCCTGCATGAGGGCATCCTGCTTGGCTTTGATCGCCGCAGTATCGGTCCCCTTCAGCGCCTCCTTCAGGTCGCTGACAGCGGCCTCAACTTTGCTCTTGGTTTCGGCGGGGAGTTTGTCGCCATTATCCTTAAGCATCTTTTCTGCCTGATAAGCCACCTGTTCAGCTTGGTTACGGCTTTCAACAGCAGACTTACGCTCCTCATCTTCTTTAGCATAACGCTCAGCATCTTGGCGCATCTTTTCGATTTCCTCTTTGGAGAGGCCGGAAGATGCGGTAATGGTGATTTTCTGCTCTTTACCAGTACCTTTATCCTTCGCCGTTACGTTTAAAATACCGTTCGGGTCGATATCAAAAGTTACCTCAATCTGCGGCACGCCACGCGGCGCCGGAGGAATACCCTCCAAGTTGAACCGTCCCAGCAGTTTGTTGTCTGCTGCCATCTTACGTTCACCCTGATAAATCTTGATTTCCACGCCAGGCTGGTTGTCTACCGCCGTTGAGAAAACTTCAGACTTCTTGCAAGGGATGGTGGTGTTGCGGTCAATCAATGGCGTTGCCACACCCCCAAGTGTTTCAATGGAAAGGGTCAACGGCGTTACATCCAGCAACAGAACGTCTTTCACATCGCCCTTTAAGATGCCGCCTTGAATAGCTGCACCCATGGCCACGACTTCATCCGGGTTCACACCCTTGTGTGGCTCTTTACCAAAGATTTCCTTTGCCTTCTCCTGCAACTTGGGCATACGGGTTTGTCCACCAACGAGAACGACCTCATCCACCGCGCTTACACCCGCATCATGCATACACTTACGGCAAGGCTCAACGGTACGCTCAACCAAGGGGTCTGCCAATTGTTCCAATTTGGCACGCGTCAGCTGGACGTTCAGGTGCTTGGGGCCGGTAGCATCCATGGTGATAAAGGGAAGATTGATATCGCTCGTCTGGGCAGACGAAAGTTCAATTTTGGCCTTTTCCGCGGCTTCCTTCACGCGCTGAATGGCTTGTGTGTCTTTGGTGAGGTCAATCCCAGTCTGGCTCTTGAATTCCTCAAAGAGCCAAGTCATCACAGCCTGATCCACGTCATCGCCGCCAAGTTGTGTATCACCATTCGTGGCCTTTACCTCGAAGACGCCATCGCCGATATCCAAGATGGAGATATCAAACGTACCGCCGCCGAAGTCATAAACCGCGATTTTCTCGTCTTTCTTTTTATCCAATCCGTAGGCCAGCGAAGCGGCAGTCGGCTCATTGATGATCCGGAGCACTTCCAATCCAGCGATTTTACCGGCATCCTTCGTGGCCTGACGCTGAGAGTCATTAAAGTAGGCCGGCACCGTAATGATGGCTTGCGTTACGGGCTCGCCCAACCGCATCTCCGCATCAGCCTTCAGTTTGGCCAGAATCATGGCTGAGATCTCCGGAGGGGAGAACGTTTTATCTCCCACCTTAATGGCGGCATCGCCATTGGCCGCACGTACGACTTCATACGGCACCATCGCGATCTCTTTCTGCATCTCATCAAATTTACGCCCCATGAAACGCTTCACGGAGTAGATCGTCCCCTTCGGGTTCATAACTGCCTGCCGTTTGGCCGGCAAACCAACCAAGCGCTCACCGCTGGCCGTAAAAGCCACGATCGAAGGTGTCGTGCGCTGTCCTTCCGCATTCTCCAATACGCGCGCCTCTCCGCCTTCCATCACAGCCATGCATGAGTTGGTTGTACCCAAGTCAATACCAAGAATCTTACTCATAAGTTGTTTCCTTTCATCGCGGGGTTACCGCGTTCATTCGTCCTTTGTTGCAAGCGCTGTGCCAAAGGTTAAGATTGGACTGAACATAAGGGGTTTTGAGGGATGTGTGCCACAGGGTGTGCCACATCCGATGTCTATGTGGCACACTCTGCCATGTCAAGTATACTGTCTTCTCATGTGGTCTAGGGGAAATAGTGGTCAAGAGAGTGTTTGTGATATTTCCGTGTTGGTGTCGCCACAAAGTTGGGGCGGGTTGTGTGTGTGCCCGGGGCGGCTTTGCCTTCGATCTGCCCCGGGTTTACGTGAGTACTACTCCGCGAAATGACAGAAGAGGAGATGTGTACATGCAGAGAAGACATGTACAAAAGAAAACACGTCTTCTTTTATTGGAAAAGTGAACGGACGGGAAAACTTTGGTATAATCCCGAACACATTTGCGTTGATTTGGAAGTTCCTCCAGCTTGCGGACGCAAATGAGTTGGTTCACTGCACGCTAAAAGGAGGTCTGCGGGGTTTCCCGAATGCGTGGCGGTGCATGAGAAAGTCATGTGCCGCCGAGTTCTATTAAAAGGGGGATTCGCAGCCGGAAAGGACAGAATGAGTAAACTGAATGCTCGCCATATTTACACCTCCGAATCGGTTTCGGAGGGGCATCCAGACAAAGTGGCTGATGCTATTTCTGACGCGGTATTGGATGCTTGCTTGGCGTTGGATGATCGGGCGCATGTGGCTTGTGAAACGGCCTGCGGGAAAAATTTAGTCGTTAATCTGGGCGAGATCACATGTCGCGGGTTTGAAGCATTGAATACGAAACAGATCGCCCAACAGGTGATCCAGCGCATTGGTTATGATGACCCGGCTGAAGGATTTTGTTATCAGGACTTTACGTATGTGAATAACCTGCATGCGCAGTCGCCCGATATTAATCAGGGGGTTGATCGGGAGGATCCGGAGGCGCAAGGTGCGGGTGATCAGGGCATGATGTTCGGATATGCCACGGATGAAACGCCAGAGATGTTGCCCCTGCCTTTGGTGTGCTCTCATCGGATTCTTCGACGCTTGGCCTCGTTGCGCCACAGCGGGGAAATTGCCTGGCTGCGCCCGGATTCCAAGGCGCAGGTGTCCGTTTTGTATGATGCTGGGCGTCCACAGGCAATCACCTCCGTTGTTTGTTCGCACCAAACCCGGGATGTGGATGACGCGCGAATACATTCAACGTTGGAGGCAGTTGTTCGCGAAACACTTTCCGATACCGGATTGATCTCGAACAGAACGGCTTTCTACATCAACCCTACAGGGCGGTTTGTAATTGGCGGGCCGGCGGGAGATTCCGGTGTGACGGGACGGAAAATTATTGTAGATTCTTATGGCGGCGTTGGGTCTCATGGTGGCGGTGCTTTCTCCGGGAAAGATCCGTCAAAAGTGGATCGTTCGGCGGCATATTATGCACGTTATGCGGCTAAGAATATCGTGGCGGCCGGGTTGGCCGCCAAGTGTGAGATTCAGGTGGCGTATGCTATTGGGGTGGCCAAACCCATGAGCATTAATGTGTCTACATATGGCACGGGGAAAGTTCCTGAAGAGCGGATTGCAGAGATGCTGCAGGCTGGTAAGCTTTTTGATTTCCGTCCATCCGCTATCATTCGGGAGTTGGATTTGACACATCCGAAGGGGTGGAGTTATTCCCAGAGTTGTACATACGGCCATTTTGGTCGGCCAAATGTGCCGTGGGAGCGCACCAATCATGTGGAAGCGTTGCGCTCGATTTTTGGCGTGAACGTTTGAGGGCAGGCGTTATAAAATAAAGGCGAGTCCCGCGTTTGGGGGGCTCGCCTTTTCGTGGGGAGAAGGGGGTAGTCATAGGGTTTCATCGCGCGTGGCTGTGAGGGGGGCGGCCAGTGAACAACAGAGTAGCCAGGGAAGCATGGAGAAGAGAAGGAAGCGGTTAATTTCTTGTGTCAGAATAGCTTCGCCATCGATGACCCGCTGAATAGGGTTGAGTGTGACCAATGCGCGGAAAGGCTGTGCTACGGTATAGGCTACAGGTGCGCTGAAGCGACCCCAGCGGGTGGCCTGTTCATCGGCCACGGAGGTGGTGGGGGCGAGGGCAGCGGCGGTGAACGCCAGAAGAATTGCGGAGCCTGAAAAGAGGGTAACTGGAAGGGAAAGTGCGCATCCAAAGGCGGCGCCGAGGGCAACCATCATGGCTACTGTGGCCAGGAGAAGCAAACAGAGGTATGTTTGGTTTAGGATAGCTGAATAGCCGGGGAGCAGGAGTGCAAGATCTTCTCGTTCGCGGTAGAGAATACTTGCGGCATCGTGCGTATCGCGCCGGGTAAGTGTGAGGTGAAGGGGTTGGCTAGGGTGAGCAATCTGTTTTGGAAGAGGTAGTGAGAACCCCGTATCAAAGAGTGCATCAGGTCGGAATCGTTCGATTTTCCCATCGGCGAAGAGGGAGATATCCAGCGAGAGAGCTTCTTTAGCACCCATAAACGGAGTTCCGGAAAGGCGAAAGTCGAGAGAGCTTGGAGGACGTCCGTTGGGGATGGAAAAGGTATATGTGCGAGGTTCCTCCGGGCGGAGTTCGGTATAGCGGTTTCGTAGTTCTGTACGTACGGCGCGTGCCAATCGGCGTTCAGAGACGTTCTTGGGGAGGCGCTCAGTCTTACGCAGGTGATTCATTTCCTGCTGGGTAGCAAGTTCGAGATCTGGCAGATCGGGAGGGAGGCAAAAACGTCCAGGAGGCAAATTACGGAACAGGAGGAGTATCCACAGCAGGAAGATGGCAACGGAAAAAGGCGCTAAAGTGCCGAGGAAACGCCCCCACCAAAGCAACCACGGAGAAGCTGGTTTGGTGAAAAAGAGTGCGAGTCGATGACGATCGCGGTCAGCAGCATAGGCTAGGCCTCCGCTCCAGAGGCCAGAAATGAGAAGGATGCCCCATGCAAAACCAAGGGAACAGGCCGTCCAGGCGGCCGCGGTTTCGCCTTGGGTCGGGGCACAGAAGAAAAGAAGTAGGAGAACAAGACCTAGCGCCGTCAAAAGCGGCCCGCGCACAGCTCGCCGCCACCCGAGGGCAACTTCAGCTGCAAGGGGGCGAAGAAAGAAATGAGGGCGTGAGGTCATGGGGCGTCTCCCAGCCAATCTAGGCCGCCGGCAGCTTGAAGTGGGGGTATGTCGGCGGCATGATGGACGGTTTGCAGGAAAAAGGCCTCAAGAGATTCCTTCAGATCGCGAACGTATCCTTGCGCCTGGCATTCACCTTGATTAAGGATCAGAATACGATCACAACAGTCTTGCACATCGGCTAATAGGTGAGAAGACATCAAGACAGCGATGTTTCGGTTTTTGAGCTCGAGGAGTAGGTCTTTGACTTCGCGGGTGCCGATGGGGTCAAGCCCAGAGGTTGGTTCATCGAGAATGAGCAATTTGGGGGCATTGAGGAGTGCCTGTGCCAAACCTACGCGGCGCGCCATGCCTTTGGAGAAGGTGCCGACACGGCGGTTGGCGACCTGTTCCAATCCCACAAGGCGCAGAAGATCATGGATTCTACATTGCAGGGTGGGGCGATCCAGGCCGAACAACTGGCCGTAGTAGGTGAGCGTTTCCCGTGGTGTGAGGAAGGGATGAAGATAGGTGATTTCGGGGAGATAGCCAATTTGGGCATGGGCGCGGGAGGATGTTGGCATTTCTCCCAACACGCGGATCGTGCCACCATCAGGTCTCAAGAGTCCAAGCAACATGCGGATGGTGGTACTTTTCCCGGAACCGTTGGGGCCTAACAACCCGAATCGTTCGCCAGGGCGGACGAAGAAGGAGAGATCTTTGACTGCTTCAACGGTAGGTCGCCTCCAGAAGTCTCGAAAGGTTTTTCGAACGTGATCAAGCTCTAACAAATTCATGTTAAATCTCCCGCCAGTTGAGGCTAATACGGCCAAACCATAACAACAAGAGGGTAACACAGAAGGTTTGTGGTAAGAGACCCAAGAGGGTGTACAACGGGACAGAACCTCCTCGGGCGAGAAAGTCTAACGGAAGAAACGCGGCGCCTCCTAGGAAAAGGAGAGAGATTATTAGCCAACAGGCCGTGATGCCTGCTGTTACGCCAATGGGCAACCATACAACGGCAACATAGGCAAACGTGGTTAGCTGGAGTAGGTTGAGCCCAATGGCAAGTAATGCCGAGAGTACTCCCCAGTGAATGGCTGGTTGCACAATGACAAACCCCCACAGCGAAACGGGCAAAAGCAGTGTAGCGGTTAGTGCAAAGCGACCGTTGCGGAATCGGTTGTTCAAGGCTGCTGCCACGAGTACGAGTATCAGACCTCCTAATCCCTGAAGAATTCCTGAAACGTGGGCGTATGCACCGGTGGTGTGGTATTGGGGAGACCAAGCTTCTGCCAACAGAACGGCAGCTCCCTGAGTACAAAGTCCAAATGCAACGGCCGCCCATGCACCGCAGAGGTTCCCGAAAAACCAGATTTCACGGGAAAGGGGTTTTGTTAGTGCCAGTGTACAGGTCCCGTTTTGTAAGGTGTTTCGCAGGCGGCCAGCCGCTCCGATGGCGAGAATGAATCCAAGCATGAGTGCTGTCGCCAATCCGCAGTCGCGCGCTAATCGACCGTCTTCTGAAAACCGTTGAAATTGAAAAAGTGGCAGAACTAGCGTTCCGGCAACGGCGGATAACAACAAAAGAAAGGATGCCGGGTGCCCTAACGTCTCAATGGCGGAAAACCATAGAAGCGTCCAGAGTTTACGTGGAGAATCTTGCATGGGAGTAACGAGTATGAGGAGGTAGAGCCTTGCGGAAGTCTGAGCTAAGAGCCGGCTGGTACGACGGGTTCGGATTTCGCGTGTCGAACAGGTTTAGCGGGTTGTTCAGCTAATCGTCGAAGTGTTGCTGGAGAACGGGAGGGCGGCGCTTTGGCGAATTCCGGCACGTTATAGGAGAGCATCCGTCGATTGTTTTCCTGAGGGTCTTTCTGTGGAAGTAGGAAGGGTTTCCCGAATTGTCCGGAGCGTGTGGAAAAATGTGCGAAGTAGGGGCGCGTATAGGTGCCATCATCACGGCGTGAAGAAAAGACCATCCAAGCACCGTTGGAGGAAAAGGCGTGGTAACTTTCGGACTCTCCCGAGTTGAGCTCTGTGAGCGGGCGCATTTGCTTTTCCTGAAGATCCAACAGCCACAGGTCGGCCTGTTTGTGCCAAACGTGAAAGACGCCTTGCGGCCCTAGGGCAAAAACGATCCAACGACCATCCCGAGAAACGCGAGGCAGGGTGATGGAACGGTTCTCTTTTGAGGCGTTGAGCACCATTCTGGGCTTGGAAAAGGTTCGTGTAGAAAGATCAAAGGTTCGCGCCACGAGGTTGTAACACAGGTTGGTATATCCAAGAATAGTCTGCCTGGAACGGTCTTCTTTTTCTTCAGGGATAGAAGGAAAACCTGGTTCTGCAGCAACTGAATAGAGTGTGCGGCCATCCGGCGACCATGTGGGGAAACAATCGAAGAGCAGGGGCGTGGTCTCGACAGGATAGGCAGTGTCGGTCTCCAAATCGTAAAGCATCATGTCGCTGCGTGTATCAAGAACTTCGATCTTGTCGGGATTGGCACAATAAAAGCTCTGCATGGTGTCGTTCACAGAGAAGGCAATCACCTTTCCGGAGGGATGCCAGGCTGGGTAGACACCGGAAGCAAAGAAGGGCCCGCCTTTGAAGTCGCGCTTTCGCCCGCTGTCTTCCCGCCCGGCATAAATCAAGGTGCCGGGATTTTCCGCTCGAAGGTGAAACAGAAGCGTGTCGGGGTCACCTTGATTAAAGGCATGGCAGTTTACACATTGGCGGGTATCACTCTGGAGATTCGTGTAGAGTGGATGTTCACGGAAGGAGGTTAAGTCGCGCCAATAGAGTCCTACCCAGCGGTAATTTTCATAGCTTGGCGGAATCAGCCGATAGGCGAGAACCGGATCGATGGGCTCGGTTGCGACGGTGTTGGTAACACAAAAGAGTGACTTTCCATTCACTTCTACGGAGATTGTATACGCAGGCTCCTGCAATAATTTTCGCCAAAAGGTTTCAGGCACTCTTACTCGGCGGCCGAACGTTTTCGTGACGGTATTATTGGAAAGGGTTACGCGGATCTGTCCCTTTACACCCTCAACATCAAAGTTCATCGGGGCGATATTGGGAGGTAAGGTAATACCCGCATAGTCCGGAAAAAGCGAGACTTGCGGCGTAGCACACCAAGCCGTGGCGGCAGTGAGTACCAATACACACATGCTTTGCCAGGTCATTATCCGGTGAATGTGGCGGATCGCTTTCATGAGTACCATCGGGCATAGGCTCCAGAGGGAAGGGCGAAGAGCCCGGGTGCACCGGTCAGGCACATTTCCCCTGCCTCGAATGCGCCTCCAAGCCCGTTCATTGCTTGAACAATCAAATTTTTGAGAACAATGGGTGTGTGGCCAGGCGTATGCGCAGAGAGTAGAAGAAATCCAGGCTTTTCACTGAGAAGTATCCGGCAAAGACGAAGCGTTTCTGTCAGATCCCGTTCAATTTTATAGGTTTCTCCATTTCCTCCTCGACCGTAGGTGGGCGGATCGAGGATAATGCCATCGTACTGACGGCCTCTTCGGACTTCGCGGTTCAGGAATTTGTGAACATCATCCACGATCCAACGGATGGGATGAGACTCCAAGCCGTTGCATGCGGCATTATCACGAGCCCACTGAACCATTCCCCTAGAGGCGTCTACATGACAAACTTCTGCACCGGCGAGTGCTGCCGCCAACGTGGATCCTCCGGAGTAAGCAAAAAGGTTTAGCACGCGCGGTGTTTTCCCAGAAGCCGTGAATGCGGTAGTTTGCGCTTTGATCCAGGCCCATTGTGTCCGCTGTTCGGGGAAAATTCCTAAGTGGCCAAAATCCGTTCCGGAAAGCCGAAAGCGTGTCCCATCCACATGAAGTGTCCACGTTGCGGGTAGACGATTCCGTCCGTGCCATTGGTTTCCATTTTCTCGATCAAAGGATGCATTCGCCTGTTTCCAGCGCTCGGGGTGTTGCGGCTGCCAGACGGCCTGCGCACAGGGGCGCGCCAGAATAATATCGGCGAATCGTTCCAGTTTAGCTCCGTTGCCGCTATCCAACAATTCGTAATCTGTCATAAGTCCTCAGGTTGAGTGTCCTGGCGGTGGGGTGTTAGTCGGGCAAGCAGAACCCGGGCAGCTTGACCCTCAGCAGCCTTTCGGGTAGTGCCAGTGCCCTCTGCAGTTTCTCCTAATAGCGAAACGGAACAACGAAGGGTAGGGGCGTGCATGGGGCCTTCAATGGCCAGTGTGGTATACTGCGGCTGTTCATGAAAGTGTTTTTGCGCAAATTGTTGGAGCGCCCCCTTCGGGTCGTCAGAGATATCTGTAGCGTGATCAACTGCCCGATAGTCGGCTTCGGTGTAGAACTGTTTCAGACAGGCCGTTACGGCTGGCAGCCCGCCGTCACACCACACGGCACCGAAGTAAGCTTCCACCGCATCGGCAATGGCTTTTGGTGGCCATTGTTTGCCGATGTTGTTGGCTGCTAGGCCGTCTAGAAAAACTGTACCGAGCCGTTCCGCCCGCTGAAGCAGAGCCTTGCCAGAAACGAGCCGCGCACGCATGGCCGTTAAACGTCCTTCGTCCGCTTCCGGATGGCGGGCGTAAAGTTTCTCGGAGACTAGGAGCTGAAGCACGGCATCACCCAGAAACTCCAGACGTTGATTATCCGGTTCTGGCCGATTTGCCCAGGGGATGGTTAGTGCCTGCCGAAGTAATTCGGGGCGCCGGAAGACGTAGGCGTGCTGGCTCACTTTTTCTGCACTACAGAGGTGGCCAGCTTGAGGATAGAGGCAATATCTGTGAGGTTTGTTGGCAACACCATGGTGGTGCCCTCCTTGGCGAGTTTGCCAAACTCTGTGAGATACTGCTCGGCCAAACGCAGGTTTACTGCTTCGGTACCGCCGGCGTTGGTGCTGATAGAGGCGGCAATAGAGGCAATACCATGTGCAGTGGCCTCGGCAACCATCTGGATTTCCTGTGCACGCCCCTCGGCTTCATTGATACGGCGCATCTTCTCACCCTCGGATCGGGCTATGGCCTCCTGTTTCTCGCCGTCAGCCCGGTTGATACGAGCCTGCCGATCACCTTCGGATTCCGCGATCATAGCGCGTTTTTCGCGCTCGGCACGCATCTGCTTTTCCATGGCATCACGGATTGTACGTGGCGGGGTGATGGATTTGATCTCATAGCGGGTAACCTTGATTCCCCATGGGTCAGAGGCTTTATCGACTGCACCGCAAATAGCCGCATTGATGGAATCGCGCACTTCAAAGATGGCATCCAGGTCGAGCTTGCCGATTTCTGAACGCATGGTTGTCTGGGCTAATTGGGTGGAGGCCCACAGGTAGTTGTCGATGCCGTAGGAGGCTTTGACCGGATCCATTACCTGTAAGTAGAGAATGCCATCTACATCTACGGTGATATTGTCTTTGGTAATACACTGTTGCGGCGGCACATCAATGGGCGTTTCCTTCAGCGTGCGCTTGTAGGCTACCCGGTCAACGAAAGGTATCAGGAGATGAAACCCGGCTTCCAGTGTACAATTATACCGCCCCAGCCGTTCCACAATGTAGGCTGAACGCTGCGGCACAATTACGCCGGTAGAGAATACCACCGAAATGAGGACAACGATGAGTAGAATAACGACAACCACACTAAGCATAGGTTACTCCTTTCGTTATGTGATGTAAGGGTGAATGGGGACTGCAATTAACTAACGGACAAACAGGGTAATGTTATCGCGCCGGATAACGCGCACCATTGTCCCCACAGGGATGGAATGTTCAGCCACGGCCATCCACGATGCACCGTGGACGGCGACGCGCCCGGGCTTCGGTGGCTCAATTGCCTCAATGACTTCCACCATGGTGTTTACGATTCCATCGTCATCGGCATCTGCTCGTTGTCTGAGCGTTTTCCCTTTGAGCCATTCCGGGAACGTCCGACGGATAACGACCAGTGTCAAAATTGATGTTATGGCAAAACAGAGACCTTGCGTTACAACGGAGCACCCGGGCATGAAAACCGTCAATCCTGCAGTAATCAGAGCCCCTATGCCAAAAAAGAAGATAATGAACCCGGGGATGATTAGCTCTGTCAGCATGAGCAATAACCCCGTAATCAGCCAAATGGCCGGAAGCAACATGACCGAGTCTCCTTTCCATTCCACCTAATGGTTGCACGATTGTAGCATAGTCTCTATGAAGTCGTCAGTAACGAAATGTATTGGCGGGGTGAACAGCAAGCGAATGAGCGCAAGTTTGATATTTTCTTGTGGGTGAAACGGCATGAAATCGACAGAAAATCAAATGGAAGTGAAAAGAGAAGTCCTCTTCACGATTGGGCATCTCCGCGCCGAGTTTAATGTAAAGTCGGCGCGGATTGGCGATAACGTCGCCCCAGATGGTTTTTTGTCTTGGGTGCTGGGTGAAAAAAGAGGGCATGAAGTCTGCTTTTCTGGCTTCCAAAGGGAAATCCAGAACCCTGCGTACAGAAGAAGGCAGAGCTGGTGGTGGAGGCTTGATGGTGGCACTGGCGGGCAGAACATGATAAACTCCTGCTTGTTCGCAATGGCGAGGAGGCTTTTCTATGAAACGGTTGGTTCTATTGGCTTGTTTGTTCGCGGCGATACGGTCTTTTTCCACAGAGGCCTTATTACCGGAAACAGTGTGTATGTCGCCGGCTGGGGAGGCTCTGGTGGTTGGCGAGCGTGGTGGCTGCCGCGTAACCGTGCGGGACTTTGAAGGGAAGGTTCTTCGGGAAATTCCGGCTGTCAAGCGAGAGGGCGGATTTTTCGGGTTGTTTACTAAAACGGTGCCGTTAGCCGTAACCGGGGTGTGTACGGCGCCTGATGGTGCGATTTATTATACCGTGGAGGATGGTAACGAAGGGCGGTTGTGTCGGGAAGACGGCTCCTTTGTCGTTACAGGAAATCGCCCCATGTCGCCAGTGGTTTCGCCTGACGGCAAGGTGATATATGTTTGCAATCGGTTTGACGCGACCGTTCAGAAATATGACGCCGCTACGCTAAAATTGTTGGCAGAGACCAAGGCTGTTCGAGAGGCGCACGGGTGCGCGTTAGGTAAAGATGGCAAGCTGTTGTTTGTTATCAACCTGTTGCCAGATGATGCGACCGAGCCCGTAAAGGTGGTGGCTGCTCGTGTTACGGTGATTGATACGACTACATTCGAGGTGGTAGATCAGGTTCATTTACCTGATGGCTCTACGGGTGTGCGCGGAGTTGCCGCTTCCCCGGATGGCGCTTTCATCTATCTGACGCACACGCAGGCGCGTTATCAGCTGCCTACAACGCAGTTAGAGCGCGGATGGATGAATACAGCTGCACTTTCCATCTTTGACGGACGAACCGGGAAGTACGTTAATACCGTTCTCTTGGACGATGTGGATTTGGGTGCGGCCAACCCGTGGGGCGTTTCCGTGACGCCTGACGGTAAGCGGATTGTGGTGGCGCATGCCGGTTCTCGTGAGGTCAGTGTGATTGATCGCGCGGCTCTGCATGAGCGACTGGCGCGCGCCGCTTCGGGGCAAAAAGTAACGGAAGTCTCCATTTCGGCGGAGGAGGTTCATAACGATTTGTCGTTCCTTTCTGGAATCCGCCGCCGGTTCCCATTGAAGGCGGATGGCCCGCGTGGAATTGTCGCCACGGATACGGCGGCTTATGCGGTGTGTACCTTTGCTGATGCGATTGCCAAGATCCCCTTTACGGAACGGATTGTCCGTCCGATTCTTTTCCCGTTGAATGGCCAGGCACTTCTGGATCTTTCTGATAAACCGGCGCTGCGTGGTGAGATGCTGTTTAACGATGGCGCCAAGTGTTTTCAGCAGTGGCAAAGCTGCGCTACGTGTCACCCGGATGGTATCGTGGACGGCCTGAATTGGGACTTGATGAATGATGGCATTGGGAACCCCAAACAGTCGAAGAGTTTGTATCTTTCCGGAGTAACGCCGCCGACCATGATTACCGGCATCCGCAAAGACATGATGCATTGTAATCGTGCCGGGTTCCGTCATATCCAGTTCTGTACGGTTTCGGAAGAGGACGCCAGGTGCATTGATGCGTATGTGTTGGCTATGAAGGCGCAGGTCTCTCCTTATGCCCGGGAAAAATATGCCGCGGCCATTGCACGCGGCAAGGCCGTCTTTGAAAAGGCAGACTGCGCCCGTTGCCACAAACCGGAGCATTATTTCACGGCTTCTGAGAACCCGAAGGATGGCTCCCAAGCGCCGCTTTACGATTTGGGACTGGGTATTCGTGATGAAATGGGACGGAAGTTCGATGTGCCAACGCTACATGAAGTGTGGCGGACGGCTCCCTACCTTTACGATGGGCGGGCACGGACAATGCGTGAAGTGTTGACAACGTTTAATCCGGAAGATCAGCACGGTATAACGTCTGACCTGACAGATCAGGAGCTGACCGATCTTGAGCTCTATATTCTTTCCCTTTAACAACGGGGGATATTATGTTGATGCTAGCAAATGGCGATTTGTGGTCGGCTCTCGAGAAGCCCGTGCACGGTGTGGAAGTGGCGCGTGTCGGGTGGGGTGCACGGGAAGCAGTGGCGGTGCCTGCTGCTGATGGCATCCCTGGAATTTGGCTGTGCAACGCGGAGACCGGAGGCCTGCCCCCGGTGCTTCAACGGGTTTTCGTGCCTGATGGCGAAGTTAAAACCGTGCAGCAGGGCGGCCGAAATGTGGGTGTTCGTTATACAGATGCATTTGCGGATTATGTGTTGCTGATGGGGGTCGGTCCAAGCGATCTGACGGTATCGCGTTCTGCGCAGACAACGTCGGCTTTTGAAAATCTGGAAGCTGCGCTTGTCGGAGAGGGATTTTCTTTTAAGGATGTGGTTCGCACGTGGCTTTACATGGATCGTATTCTGGAGTGGTATGATGAGCTTAATCGTGCGCGGGATGCTTTTTTTGAAAGCCGTCGCATTTTCGGAGGGTTTGTTCCTGCAAGCACAGGTATTGGGAGCGCGAATTTGACCGGGTCGGCGATCATGACCGGAGCCATTGCCATGCGTCCGAAGACACCACAGACGTTTAAGGCTATGTTGGATTCTCCGTTGCAATGCTCGGCGTTGGATTATCGGAGCAGTTTCAGCCGTGCGGCAGAGATGGTTACGCCGCATGCACGCACCGTGTTTGTTTCCGGAACGGCCAGTATTGAGCCGGGTGGCGCCACGGCGTATCTGAATGATCCGAAACGCCAGGTGGCGTTGACGATGGAGGTGGTTTCGGCTATTCTGGGTACGCGTAATATGACGTTGCGGGACACTTCGCGGGCGATTGCCTACATTAAGCGCCCGGAATATCGGGTTGCTTGGCAGGAGTGGCTTTGGGCACATCATTTGCCGGCGACGTTTGCCCAGGAAGTGATCGCAGATGTCTGTCGAGATGATTTGCTTTTTGAGTTGGAGCTTGATGCAGTGCAGCGGCTGCACCCGACACAGGTTGATAGGGGTTAGTGCTGTGTGGGGTAGGCAAGGGAGGCGGCGCTTGGCTTTGCCAGGTGCCGTCTTCCTTTTACGCATGTGAGAGGTGGTAATATGGCACCATGGTATCTGAGTGTGGTGATCAGGCATGATTTGTGGAAAACATGCAGGAGTGTATTTGCTATAATAGTAAGATGAAGAAGGAAGGTAAGCGGAGGCGATTGATGAAGCCGTTGTTGATCGTGATGAGTGCGCCGAGTGGGGCGGGTAAGAGCACGTTGTGTGATTTGTTGCTCCAGGAGTTCCCGGAGATCACGTATTCAGTTTCTTGTACGACGCGGGCGCCGCGCGGAGAGGAAGAGGATGGCGTGGATTATTACTTTCTCTCGCAGGAGGCTTTTGATCGACAGGTTGCGGAGGGGTTACTTCTGGAACATGCTGTGGTTCATGGGAATGCGTATGGTACGCCTGCCGGCCCTGTTCGGGAGGCGTTTGCAGAGGGGCAAAGTGTGTTGATGGATATCGACGTGGTGGGCGCGGCGGCGGTACGTAAGCATGTAGCTGCGTTGCCACCGGGAGATCCGTTGCGGGAGGGGTTCGTGGATATTTTCATCGAGCCGCCCAGTCTGGAGGAATTGCGCCGTAGGTTGATCGGGCGCGGAGAGGATACGCCGGAGGTGATTGATCTCCGGTTGCGTAATGCGCAGGCAGAGCTGGATCGGGCGGGAGAGTTTGCTTATCGTGTGGTAAATGATGAGTTGGATTTAGCGTATCGGCGCTTGCGGGATATTCTATTGGTAAAAAGTGGAGTTCTTTGAGGAGGCGGCCGATCATGCATGTGTTGTTGGGAGTAACAGGTTCGATTGCGTGCTATAAGGCGTGTGCGCTTGTACGGTTAATTGTGGCGCGAGGATGGTCAGTTCGTGTGGTGCCAACGGTTCATGCGCTGGACTTCGTGGGGGAGATATCGTGGCGGACGCTGTCGCAGCAGACGGTTGAATTAGATGCGTTTGCACCTTGCGCGGATTGGCACCCTCGGCATATTGCCTTGGCGGACTGGTGTGATGTGTTTCTGGTGGCTCCCTGTTCTGCAAATACATTGGCGAAGCTGGCACATGGTATTGCCGATAATTTGCTTTCCGAAACGGCTTTGGCATTGGATTCAGAGAAACCGTTATTGGTCGCACCGTCGATGAATACTAAGATGTTTGCTAACTTGGCTACACAGGCGAATTTGGAGATTTTGAGGGGGCGTGGGGTTCAGGTTCTTGAACCGGATTCTGGAGATTTGGCTTGTGGGGTTATGGGGGCTGGACGGTTGCCGGAACCTGAGGCGTTGTTGACAGCATTGGAGGCATTTGCATGAAATGTGAGTTGTGTCATCAGCGGAATGCGGAGACGGTAATATTCCGGAAACAGGGGAACGCGCCGCGCGAGGAGTTGTATGTTTGCCACGCCTGTGCTGAACGTGAACGGGCGTTTGGGGTAGAGCGTGGAATTCAGGTAGCGGCGGTGGATTCGGGTGAGGGTTCTGCGGCTCCCGAGGCATCGGTTGAGCCGCATAAACTGTCGATTGATTTGGATGCATTGGGGGTGCCGCCGCGGGAATTGTTTGGTAAGCTTGGGGAAATGTTTGGGCGGCTTTCGGAGCGATTGGAAGAGCCTGACGGAGCGATGTGCTGCCCTTCTTGTGGGGCGACATTGGAGATTCTGCGGGCGCAGGGGACGGTGGGCTGCCCCAAGTGCTACGAAGCATTTCGTGAACCGGTGTTGGCGTTGTTGGACGAGACGCAGGGGTGTACGCAATACCGCGGGCCGGAATTGCCGGGGCAGCGGCGTGTATTGCAGATTAAGCACTTGAAGAAGCAGCTTAAAGATGCATTGGCACGGGAGGCGTATGTTGAGGCGAAGGCGTTGAAGGAGGCATTGGCGCGACTTGATTCACCGCCTGACGGTACAGGGGAGGAGAATCGTGGCTGAGAAAAAAACGAGACGCCAGGCTTTCTGTCCTAGATTTGTGTTACGGACGCAGGTGGCTCTGGTGCGCAATATCCGGGGAGTAGCATTTCCCGGGAGATTGTCGGAACGGCAGGCTGCAGAAATTGGGGATCGTCTGGCGCAGCGACTGATGGGGTTGCGGCCGTTTGTGGATGAGACGAAATCGGAGATGTTTCCTCCTTCGCGGTTGGAGGCGTTGTTTGGGCTTTCCGCAGAAGGTGAGCGGGGCGCAGGGTATCATGTTTTACGGCTGAATGAACCGAGAGGGGAGATGCCGGATATCTGGTGCGAGGTCATGTCGGTCAATCATCTGGTGTTTTCCATGATGGTTGTCGGGCAGGTTGCCGAGGAACAGCTGGCAGCATTTCAAGCGGAGGTGGATTCGCTAGCAGAACCGCTGGATTATGTATGGCATGAGCAGTTGGGGTATTTGACGGCGCAATTGCCGTTGGTTGGATCTGGCTTTCGGATTCGGAGCTGGGTACATGTGCCGGCATTATCGCACTTTGATTGTTTGGCGGCATTATCACATGCGGCAGAGGCATTTGGGGTTTTGGCAGATCTTGACCGGCCGGTATCACCACCAGGGGATGTGGTAATCTTGTTTAACCGCAGTTCGCTGGATGGGGGGGCGCAAACATTGAGGGCGCGGGTTGTTGAGTTTGTTGAAGTTGTGAAACGGCGTGAAATGGAGATGCGGAAGCGGCTCCTGTGTGATGAACCTTTTTTATTGATGGATGTGTTACAGCGGGCGGGCAGTGTTTTGCGGGCGGCTTTGTTGATTGGGGAAGATGAGGCGCGGGATCTGCTTTCCGATGTGGTGTTAGGGGTTTCGTTGGGGGTTGTTCGTATCGGAAGGGCGGCGAATCTCAGCCTTCTGAATACGTGGTATGATTGTTGCTCCAGTGCGGTGCTCTTGAATTTGCCGTTATCGAAGGAAGCGCCGGAATTGCCCTTGTCGGTTCGGGAACATCCCTCGTGGAATGTGGATGCGGTGCGTGCACAATGGCTTAGACAGTATTCATCTTTGACGATTTCGTCGTGGTTGTTGCGGAGGGTGTAATCGATGAAGTCGGGTGTTATTGCAGGTGTATTATTGGGTGTGATGATGCTGTTGGCGTCCTGGAGTTGGGCGGAAGATGCGGTGACGGGGTTGACGCCGCAGCAATTATTGATCCAGGCGCGTTCCATGTTCCCGCGGGAGAAGATTCAGGTTTCGGGGTTACTAGGAACGGCAGAGGTAAGAGGGCAGAATGAGCGGTTTCAGGCTTATACCCTGCTGTTGAATTGGGCGGGAGGGGTGCCGAGAGCGGACTGTAGGCTTTATCGAGAAAAAGGAGACAAAATGCCGATTTTGCGGGCTGAGTTGTCGCGGCAGGACGGCGCACCGAAGTTAGTTTTGTTTGGTTCTGACGGAGAGCGGGTTGAAGGTTCAAGGCTGAATGCTCCTATTGGGGAGAGTGATTTGACTTGGATGGATTTAATGTTTGATTTCCTGTGGTGGAAAAAGGTTCGCCGGGTGCCGGAGGAAGAGTTGGAGGCTAAGCAAATCCCGACACGGATTAGTGGACGGAGTGATTGCGTTGTGCTTGAGGCGGAGCCGCCAGTCGCTCTGCCAGGGCTTTCCGCGGTTCGTCTATGGATCGATCATGGGACGGGTAATTTATTGCAGACGGAACAGTTGGATGAGGCGGGTGAGCCGACACGGCAGATGTTTGTTCAGCGGGTTGGGCGGGAGAATGGGCGTTGGGTGCCCCGAGAGTTTCGAATTCGCCGTCTCGGGCGGTCGCATATTACGCGGTTACTGGTTTCAGAAGTGAAGATGGCGTCGTTCACTTCAAAGGGGGAAGAACATGACTGATTCGCGGGATCAACGGATATTAGTATTTTCAAATGTGCAGAATCGGTTGATTGCTGCGTCGTTGACATTGTTGTGTTGCGCCGCATTGGTGGCAGGTCTGGTGTTGGCGGTGTGGGGGTTGTTTCGTGGATTGGGCTATTTTCTGCACATTGTTGGGCCATTAATTGTTGCATTTTTTTTGAGCCTGCTTACACGTCCGTGGTACGCTAGGTTGTTAAAGTGGGTTGGTGGGCGCGTATCCGTTGCAGTTTTGTTGTTTTCAGCGTCATTTCTGGTGCCAATTGTGGTGTTGGGGTACTTTTTCGGATCGTTTTTATTGGAACAGGGCGGGAATATTGCGCGGGCGCTTCCTCTGGTGGTTGAAAAGATGCGGCAACAGTTGATGATGACTTTCCCTGACGCGCAGGAAGTGGTGCAACATCTATTGCCTAATCTTGCACAGATCTTGGCGCCAGATGGTTCCGTTTCGTGGGGAAAACTAATGGATTTTGCCGGTAAGGGAATTGTTGTTGGAGGAGCTGTGTTTTCTGCTGGTTCGGCAGCGTTGTTGTGGCTGCTTACGTTCTTTTATTGGGTTGTTTTTGTGATGCAGGAACCGTTGTCCGGAGAACGATTCGCGGAACACTTGCCATTTCTGAGTGAACGGGGAAGAGCGGCTGTGGCGCGCTACTTTCGAAACTTTAATGAGATCATTGTGTCCTATTTTCGGGGACAGATGATCGATGTGTTTATTCAAGGGCTTTTATACGGGAGCGCGTTCCAGTTGTTAGAGCTTCCGAATGGATTTCTGATTGGTTTTTTGTTGGGGTTGCTTAATTTGGTTCCGTATTTGGGTGTAATTTCGGGGTTATGTATTGTGCTGCCCTTGGCGTTTTTTCATGCGGGTTTATGCTATATGATTGGAATCTTCGTGGTCTTTTGTTGTATTCAGACATTCGATGGGTATGTGATGCAGCCCTACATTCAGGGAGGTCGTATGAAGCTTTCTGCCTGGCAGATTGTTTTTGCATTGTTGTTTTGGACTCAGTTGGGTGGATTCCTTGGACTTTTACTCGCGATCCCTCTAACAGCATTTGTCAAGGCTTCATGGCGGGAATGGCGAGACTCGTCCGAGCGATTTGTGAGTAGTGAGCAGTTGTTGGAACATGAAAAGAGGGGGATGGCGTAATGAGTGTGTTGTGGCAGGCGCGGATATTGGTATTCCTTCTTTCGTTAGGGATTGGCGGAGTGAGTGTGTGGTTTCTATCTCCAGCGGCTGCGGGAGGACTTCGGAAGTTGCCGCGGGCACGTTTGTTTGGAATGCTCTTGTCGGCGATATGTTGGGTTTGGGTCTTTTTGTGGTTATGGTGGCATCCGATTGATTTTCTGTCGTTTCTAACACCGGCTCGGTTGGTGATTGCGCTCGTGGTCTGTATTCCATTGTCGTGGGTTTTGTTGCAGAACTTGCTGTGTGCACGGGCACTTGGTGGATTATTCATGTTGTGGCCAATGCCTGTGATTCTCGTTGTTCGTGATTTTGAAACAGGTTGGAGGTTGGTGCCGATTGTGTTAGGTTATGTGAGCCTAACGTTCGGCATGTTTGTTGTGTTCTATCCTTGGATATTTCGTGTGGGGAGTGAATTTTTGGCTGAACATACGGCTTTGCGCAGAGGTGTAGCGTTCGGCGGGTTGGTTCTATCGGGGATGTTACTGATTGTTGCATTGTGTTTGGGAAAGGTGGTTGGAGCGTGAAGATCCTTTTTTTCTATATTTTGCGCTCTTTTTTGGTTCCGGCAGGGATTTGTTTCTTTGGCCTTTGTGCGCTGATGTTGCTTTTTATGAGTTTTGATCTCATTGGCGCATGTTTTGATCCGAAGGCGAATGTTACATTGTTAGTCGCGTTTGATTATCTGTTTGGAACGCTTTCGATGTATCTTGAGTGGTTACTCCCCGCGGTTTTTCTCTTGGCTACGCTATATACGATGTGGCAGTTTTGCCGTCACAGTGAATTGGTTGCGATGCGCGCTAATGGGATAGGTTTAGGGGTGATTATAGCTCCGATTTTGACAGTTGCGGTGATGGCTTCTTGTCTTTCGTTTTTTAATACGGAATGGGTAAAACCTCTGGCTGCGGCACGTGCGATGTCTATCAAAAATGCGGATTTTAGAATTTCGGGGCGAGAGCCACTTTGTGGTGTTGGGTTTGTAGCACCGGGAAATACGCATAGTTGGGTTATCGGGAAGCTAGATCCATCGAATGTGAAGACGTTGCAGGACGTACGGGTTACGTTTAATCGTAAAGATGGATCGCGTGAGGTGATGTTTGAGGCTCCGAGGGCGGAGTGGATGGATGGTGTGTGGTGGTTGCTCGGAGGAGTTCAAGCAACGTACTATGACGAGTTGGATCAGATTGTTGCTCCTCCTGGCGGGGGTGCGCAAAAGTTTCCGGTGAAACCGTTGTATGGACTTACGGAGTCACCACGTCAGATCTGGGTGCAAAACAAAAGTCTAGAACTTTCATCGGCTTCGGATCGTCGGTTAAATAGAAAACTTCGTGCGCAGGCAGGGCTTTCTACACGCCAGAAAAATGAAGATTCGTATCAGACGTATAATCATTATGCGGCTCCGTTTTCCATTTTGTTAGTAACGTTATTTGCGATACCTGCTGGAATAGCTTCGGGGAGGCAGTCTGTTTTTCGTGGAATTTTGTTGGCACTTGGGTTATTTTTGGCTTATTATGTTTTAACAGCAGTGGCTATGTTATTGGCTAATTATGGAATGCTAAAACCGGCAGTGTCGGTTGTTTTACCTTCTATAGTGTTTGGTATAGCTGCGGTGTGTTTGTTCAGAAGGTTGCCATGAGAGATGATAGGGAAAAAGAAAGAATGAAGCCTTCGCGCTCAATTATGCGCGGGATTCCAGGAGACGCGGCGCGTCGAATGGGGGTGCACCGAATTATTGTGCCAACGCTGGGTTTCGGCGTATTGTTTGGCTTAGGAGTTGGAAGTGTTCTGGGAGCGGTTGGATTTGTTTCATGGGGAAGCGGTACAGGTTTAATAGTCTTTTCTGTCCTAGGGCTTGCGTTGTACGTGCACTATCTTCCAAAATGGGTTTACGGATATTTTAAAGGTGCTCGCGGAGAGGAAGTGGTGGCTGGGGAGTTGTCGCGTTTGCCTGGTGAGTGGACCATATTTAATGGCGTATACTTGCCAACGGGAAAAGATGTGGATCATATTGCAATTGGACCTCAGGGAATATTTATCATTGAAACGAAATACTGGAAGGGCGAGGTCTCTGTTGGCAACGGGCAGATTTTGGCAGAGGGGCGTGTTGTCTCGCGCTCGCCAATCGTTCAAGTACGCCATGCGCTTCGGGCGATTGCCGAAGTGGCGGAGGTGGATGTGAATGCGTTGCGAGGGGTTCTTTGTTTTGCAGGTCATCAATTTGCGGGAAATCCTGTGGAAGTGGATGAAATTCTTGTTTGCTCGCACCAGGATCTCATAAAACTTATTTCGTCAGGAGCTACAGTCCTAGATGCTCCAACGATTGCTCGTGTGGTGGCGCATTTAGGTGGTTTGACGGTTATAGAGGGACTGTAATTTATGAAATGGTATGTCGTTCGTGTTCTCATTCTTTTACCTTTGACGTGGATTGTTGCATCGCAGACACCGCAGTCGTCTCAAATGTCTTCGCGTTATGGCGGGGGTGCCGTGGAGGAGACGGGTGTATTAAGCCGACTGGTGCCGGAGCCTGTTTATCCAACAATTGCGCGGAGGATGATACAGCAGTTGGCAGCTATGCATCTATCAGGAGAAGCATTTGATGATCACCTTTCTGCAGTAGCGTGGACGAATTTGATTGAATCGCTTGACTTTGATCATACCTTATTGACTCAGGAAGATATTACGCGTCTAGAGACTAAACGGTTCCTTTTGGACGATGATATGGCCAAAGGTGATCTTTCCTTCGCATATGATGTGATGCAGCTAGTGCGTGAACGTCTAATGAAGCGATGCCAAATGGCAGAACAAACGTTTAAACAGAAGTCGCCATTTGATTTTTCCGGGCATGACGAGTATCAATGGAAACGGAAGAGTGCTCCGCGGCCATCGGATGTTAAAGCGCAGGAAGCTTTATGGCGGATGGGATTTAAAAATGAATATCTGGCACTTCAATTGTCTAGAGAATTGAATGCAGAGGAAAAAAAGGAACAGCAGGTTGAACAGAAGGTGGATACCACATCGGAAGAAGAGGAAGATCTGCAGGACGGTTCAATAGAGGAAGTTCTTTCCCGGCGATATCGAACATTACGTGATGCGTATTTGGAGATGGATTCTGAGAGTGTGCTCCAACGTGCACTTTCTGCAGTGGCGAACGCTTATGACCCGCATACGGATTATATGTCGCCGTTAACCTTTGAAGACTTCAACATGGGGATGAATTTGACGTTGTGTGGCATTGGGGCAACCTTGCGGTATGATGATGGAGCCATAAAGATCATGGAGTTGATGCCGGGAGCGCCTGCGGCACGGGATACTCGTGAGATCCGGTTGCGTGAGGGAGATAAGATTATTGGGGTCGGCCAAGGTGATGGCCCAATTGAAGATATCCGACACAAGCCAATGAATCGAACCATTCGAAAGATTCGAGGCCCGAAGGGAACGAAAGTGGTTTTACGTGTGATCCCCGTTTCGGATAAGACCGGAACCCGAACGCGGTTGGTTGATTTGATTCGAGACGAAATTCGCTTAGAGGAACAGGCTGTAACTGGGCGTGTAGAGTGTTTGACTGGAGATCGTCGGTTTGGATATGTTCGGGTGCCGGCATTCTATTCCGGTGTGTTTGGAGAAGGTTCGAATCAGAAAGCGCGTTCAATGACGCGAGACTTATTGCGATATATCCAACAGTTCAACGCGCAGCATGTCGAAGGTATGGTTATTGATTTGCGAAACAACGGGGGAGGGTCGCTGCAGGAAGCTCTTACAATGACGGGGCTTTTTGTTCGGGGACCGGTTGTTCAGGTACGAGATGCACGCTCGGTTCAAGTGCTCTCGTCACAAGGCTCAATAGCCTTTGATAAACCGCTCGTTATCCTGATCAATCGAAACTCTGCCTCTGCTTCAGAAATTGTCGCGTCGGCATTGCAGGATTATGGCCGCGCAATTATTGTAGGTGATTCCAAAAGCCACGGCAAGGGAACTGTTCAGGCGGTTGCCAACCTAGGAGACACCAAGATCTATGGTGCCGATCGTGTAACGACAGCCTGTTTCTATCGGATCAATGGGGGGACAACTCAATTGCGAGGTGTGGTGCCGGATATTGTTTTGCCGTCAATCTATGATGCACTCGAACTTGGCGAAGATCAACTTCCGGGTGCACTTCCATACAGTACTGTGCCGCCTGCTTATTATGCAAAGACGGCGGACTTAACGCCGTTTCTGAAAAAACTGCGGGAACAGGCTTCAGCGCGTCTTTCAAAGGACACTCAGTATGCGGCTTCTCAACGATTAATTGCCCATGTGAAGCAGGCAAATATGGAAGCTGTTGTTCCTTTGAACATAACGAAGCGACGGGCGCGGATGCGTACTGAGCGCGCTTTGCAGAAATCTCAAGAGGAAATCCTTAACGGGAATACACAGCGGAAGCAAACCGGTCCCACGCGAGAAAATGATCCGGTATTGCGGGAAGCGTTTAATATTCTCTCGGACTTTATCGATCTGCGAGGCGGTGCCGGTGTACCGGTAAACACGAATGGGGAACTTGGAAGCAGACTCTTCCGATTGTTTGGTAATGATTAAGTTCTGGACGTCCGGTTCCTTTTGCGCAGGCACTTTAGCGAGATGAATCAGGAGAACAGAGAAGGCTTGGACATACCCAACGACCAGTGGTCGCAAGACTTGCTGGCGGGTATCTCATCTCCGAAAGATGTAAAACGTATTCCGGAGACATGTTTGCCGGAATTGGCACGTGAAATCCGGGCGCGAATGGTGGATGTGGTTTCGAAAAATGGAGGGCATTTGGCGCCCAGCTTGGGAACGGTTGAGTTGACTTTGGCGCTTTGTCGTGTATTTGATTTTCCAAAAGACAAGGTTATTTGGGATGTGGGGCATCAGGCTTACGCATGGAAAATGGTTACTGGCCGTAACGCCAAGATGGAAACTTTACGTAAGTTTCGGGGACTTCGAGGGTTCCCATGTCCGACTGAATCGCCTTATGACGCATTTGTCGGCGGCCATGCCGGAGTTGCCTTATCGGCGGCGTTGGGAATGGCTGCTGCACGGGATGCTGCGCATCGAGACGAAAATATCATTGCGGTAGTCGGGGATGCCTCTCTGACGAATGGGATCTCATTGGAGGCGATCAATGCCGTGCGGCATACTACCAATCGGTTGATTCTCGTAATCAACGACAATGGTATGAGCATTTCGCGTAATATCGGTGCATTCGCCCGTTTGTTTGCCCGTAGTTTGTCGGGGCTGCGGTATAACCGAATTCGCGCCATGGCAGAAGCAACAGGGCATCGACTTCGATTAAATAGGTTAGCCTCGTTTTATCGACACGTGAAGGGTGCGCTCAAGGCTCTGGTGCTTCGGCATCGTGCTGCGATTTTTGAAGATTTGGGGTTGCGCTATATCGGGCCAATTGACGGGCATAACATTTCTGCGCTTTGTGCGGCATTTCGGGCGGCGCAGGAAGGGCATGTCCCAGTGGCTCTACATATTGCTACAATTAAAGGGAAAGGTTATGCGCCCGCCGAGCGTAACCCTGCGAAATGGCATGGGGTTGCTCCCTGGGGAGAGGGACGACGTATACCGCCTGGTATGGATCCGTGTTCATGGAGCATGGTATTTGGTCAGGCTCTACTGAGGCATGCGGACGATGCACGGGTAGTGGCTATTACGGC
This sequence comes from uncultured Lentisphaeraceae bacterium, assembly GCA_937892925.1. GTDB lineage: Bacteria > Verrucomicrobiota > Kiritimatiellia > RFP12 > DVOR01 > Spyradenecus. Next base: position 20,133 of record CALBHX010000099.1, on the reverse strand, counting down.
CGCCATGCGCGATGGTACCGGGTTGGCGGAATGGTTCAGAAGGTTTCCGGAGCGTGCCTATGACGTGGGGATATGTGAAGCACACGCAGTGGCATTTGCCGCAGGGTTGGCCTCTGCGGGGTTGCGGCCGGTCGTTGCGCTCTATTCTACATTTGCTCAACGAGCTGTTGATGACATAATGCATGACGTCTGTCTGCAACAACTTCCGGTTGTCTTTTGTTTAGATCGTGCCGGGGTCGTTGGGGCGGATGGCCCAACGCATCACGGTCTCTATGATTTGGCCATGTTGCGAGCGCTCCCCAATTTGACGATTGTAGCACCGGCTACACAGCAGCAGTTGGCGTTGGCACTAGATACAGCTCTGAAGCGAAACGGCCCTACCGTTATTCGTTATCCGCGGGGAATCGCCCCTCAGGAAATTTCTGTGGGTTGTGCGCCTTCAATGCCGGTTCAGGCACATTTGTTGGCTCTGGGAGATACCGCTGGTTGGTTGGGAGATGCACTGGCGGGGTTGCCCGTTCAGGTTCACGTAGTGGAATCGGTGAAGCCTTTACCGCCAGAGTGTGATATTTGGCGAAACGCGGCAATGATTACTCTTGAAAATGCGGCAGCGACAGCGGGGTTCGGTTCTGCTGTTGCGGAAACGCATAAAGGCCCACTATTGATCTTAGGGTGGCCCGATGCGTTTATTCCGCAGGGCACGGAAGCGGAATTACGAACCGCGTGTGGACTGGATTCCGTTAGTATTCGCCATCGTGTGCAAACCTTTTTGAATGCCATTCAGACGAGAGAGCTCACATGAAGTCCTCCGGTGGAGATCAGTTTCCGATTATTCGGGTGCTTCCTGAACAGGTGGCAAATCAGATTGCTGCAGGGGAAGTCGTTGAGCGCCCTGCTTCTGTTGTAAAGGAATTGGTCGAAAATGCGTTGGATGCTGGCGCTACTAGGATTGATGTCTCCATAGAAGGTGGCGGGATTAAGCATATTGAGGTGGATGATAATGGGTGTGGCATGGATCGTTCCAATGCTTTGGCGTGCCTGGAACGGCAGGCAACGAGTAAGATCGCAGTCTCAGAAGATATCATTCATATTGCCACGTTTGGGTTTCGAGGTGAAGCGATTCCATCCATTGCCAGCGTTTCCCGTTTTTCCTTGATCACTCGCCCTCGGACAGAAGAAGCCGCTACATCACTGGTTGTGGTTGGGGGTACGCTTGAAGACGTGGGGGCGGCCGGCCATCCTGTGGGTACAACTGTTTCGGTTCGGGACCTTTTTTTCAATGTCCCGGCACGACGAAAGTTTTTGCGTGCAGCAACAACAGAGACGGTGCGTATCCGCCAGACGTTAACTGCAATGGCGCTCTCTTATCCGTCCGTAGCCTTTCGGTTTCGTTCGGATGGACGCGATGTGTTTCGTCTGCCTGCGGGTGATTCGCTTGAAGATCGGATTCGTACGCTATTGGGAGAATCCATCAGTGAAGCTTTGCTGCCCCTTCACGGAGAACGAGATGGCGTGGTCATTCGCGGCTTCTTATCAAAACCTGGTTTTTCCCGTGGTGGTACGCCAGAGCAATATATTTTCGTCAATCACCGTGCTGCGACTGCTCCGCAGGTTCAGTATGCGCTTCGAGAAGCCTGGCCGGTCAAAGATCCCCGCCCGGTTGCGGTGTTATTCATTGATTTGCCACCGGAAGAGGTGGATGTCAATGTACACCCGGCTAAACGGGAGGTTCGTTTCCGTCACGGTAATCGGGTTGTTACAGCTTTGTTCGCTACCATGAATACGGCGTTGACTGCTCAGGCAGGTATGACTCCGCCGCATTCTCAGGGGGAGAGCCTTCCAGAGGCGAACCAGTCTCAGAACCCGGTGGCGCCAGAGGCTTCACCACAAGCATACAAGTCAGGGAAAGGCGAGCCACGGGCTTCTTTCATGGGAGTACCTCATTTTGAACCAGCTGCGTATCCCTTAGGCTTAACTACTTTTCTACCTACACCGCAGGCACCACTGCCGCATCAACAGGCGCTTCATCTTCCATTGCCTGGGCGCCCTCCGGTTGTTTCATCGTCGACATCGGAGCACGCTTCATCACCGTTACAATCCGGCTCCAAAGGATTAGGATGGAAGTGGATGCGCGTGGTTGCTGTACTTGAACCAGGCTTTTGGTTGGTGATTACAGATATTGGATTTCTCACCGTGGATGCCAAGGCTGTGGTAGAGCGGATTCTTTATGAACGGTTTGAGACTGCTGGGGAAGCTCTTCCGGCACAGCCTCTTCTTATTCCGGAAACGCTCTCGTTGCCTCCTCTGGATGCCGAGCGGGTTAAACGCTTTTTACCTGAACTGGCTCATTGCGGTTTCGATTTGACAGCGCTTGGTGGTGATCAGTTTTTGATTAATGCGTTTCCTGTTTCGCTTGCTGATGAAGTTGTGCCTCGAGAGATGATTGCTTCACTTGCGTTAGAGTTGGATCGGACAGGTGTTCGGCGAGGAATTGAAGCTTGGCGGCAGGAAGTAGTGGCTCGTGCGGCTGCGCGTGCTGCTTCTGGTGTGGTTCGGGTAACCACACTTGAGGCCGCCGAGACTCTAATGGGGCAGTTGGCTCAATGTGCCATGCCTTATATTACGCCACGTGGTCGGCCGGTTGTTATTCTGACCAGCTATAGAGAGTTGGCCCGCCGCTTTCAACGAGAACTATAAACAGGTTAATTTGATTAAATAAAAAAACGCGCGGCTCTAGGTGAAGAGTCGCGCGTCAATCTTCCATGCAAGCGTTTAAAACTGCGCCATGGCAGTACGAGACTTCGCACGGATGCGAGCACGCGCAGATTTGCGGCGCTTCTTTTCGCAAGGCTTCTCGTAATAACGAGTTGCACGCAACTGCTTGATAAGCCCCTCTTTGTCGAGGATTTTTTTCAGGCGCTTGAGACCGCGCTCCACGGATTCACCCTTTTTCAGACGAACCTGGATCATTTTGCTCACCTCCTTTCAATGTCTCCGGCAGCTTTCTACTCTGCCGATACCCTCCAACCATCACATGTCAAGGCACAGATGTAGGGGCAGAAGAGAAATAAATGTTAGGCCTCAGGCATGGTTTTACGCAACCCCTGACCACGGTCGCCTTCCTTCCATTGGCCGCGCTTGATCAATAGGTTGATGCGCTCGAAGCGCTTGAGAACATTGCGCTTGCTCGTAATCTTACCTGAACCTTTAAGACTTCTATGTTGGCTCATGGAGAACCTCCTTAACGTTCTGTCGGGGGGCTCTGAACCCCACTCACAAAGAAATGTCTCTTAACTATATCAAATAGAGGCTTTCATTGCAAACGGAAATAATAGGAATCTGTAATTTTTATTGGGGGCGATCACGATGGGTTTGCTTGCGGAAAAATAAAGCATGCGGTACGTTTGCGTTATCTGTGTTATCGGAGATGAAAAGCGAGAAGGGGCGGGCAGAGTCTAAGGGTGTGTGTAAAAAACTTGTTGGCAAAGAGGTCGTCTCGGCGGGTTTGTGTAGAATGCGTATGAGGGCTCTCGGGTATCAGGCTTCTAGTGGGACGTGTAACGAAATTGGGTTGCGGTTGGCTTTGGGTATACCAAATGTTAGAGTGGAACGTTTGTATACATTTTGGTGATTCCCAGGTTTTAGCGTGTGTGTTACAATATTTACGCTTTGAGGGAATATCCCTGCAAGTATAAGGAAAGGATGATGATTATGGCTCGGTTTACATTGCCTCGTGATCTTTACTTTGGCCCCGGCGCGATGAAAGAGCTTGCCGTTCTCGGCAAGACGCGTAAGCGCGCAATGATTGTCAGTGGGGGGTCTTCCATGAAGAAAAGTGGTGCGCTGGATCGTCTGGAGGCGATTCTGAAGAATGCTGGCCTCAAGGTGAAGCATTTTGAAGGAGTGGAACCCGATCCTTCCGTCGAAACGGTGATGAAAGGCGCCAAGGCCATGCAGGCGTTTGAACCGGACGTGATTGTGGCTATTGGCGGAGGTTCGCCGATTGATGCAGCCAAGGCGATGTGGGTGTTTTATGAGCACCCTGAGAAAACGTTTGATGACATTAAGAACCCGTTCACCATGCCTGTGCTTCGACAAAAGGCTATCTTTGCCGCTGTTCCCTCTACTTCGGGTACGGCTACGGAAGTGACGGCGTTTTCGGTAATTACCGATTATGCCACAAAGGTTAAATATCCTTTGGCTGACTTTGAAATTACGCCTGATATCGCGGTTGTAGATAGTGATTTAGCCGAAACGATGCCTCCGAGACTTACTGCGCATACGGGATTGGATGCCTTGACTCACGCGATTGAGGCCTATGTAGCGGGCTTGCATAGCGACATCTCTGATCCGTTGGCCATCAAGGCTATTCAGATGATTGATAATGATCTGGTAGCGTCTTATAATGGCGACATGGCTGCTCGTGGGCGGATGCATATAGCACAGTGTTTGGCCGGCATGGCATTTTCCAACGCATTGTTGGGTATTACACACTCCATCGCGCACAAGATTGGTGCTCAATTCCACTTGCCGCATGGTCTCTGTAATGCGATTTTGCAGCCGTACGTCATTCAGTTCAATCGTAAGGCTTGTGAGGCGCGTTATGCCGATATTGCTCGGGCGTTGGGACTTCCTGGTGCAACAGAGAAGCAGCTGGTCAATGTGTTGATCGACAAGATTTGCGCGTTGAATGAATCGTTGGATATTCCGCCAACGTTGGAGTCTGCTGGTGTAGATCGTGAGGTGTTCCAGAAGCATCTGGACTTTATTGCCAAGAATGCCAAACAGGATCCCTGCACCGGAGCCAATCCACGGAAGGCTTCGGTGGCGGACTTCAAGAAGATCCTTACGGCGGCGTATGATGGCACGCCAAGCGCGATTAATTGGTAAGGTTATAGTTTAGTTTGCCCCGCCTGGATAATGGGCGGGGCAAATTATTTTTGTAAAGTAGCGTGAAGGTGAAAAGAGAAGACGAGAATCGGGAGGGATGAACGCGATGAAGCAGCGTGTGTTGGTTACGGGTGGGGCGGGATTCATTGGATCGGCCGTGGTTCGAATGTTGGCGGGTATGGGGGTGGAGGTGTTGAATGTTGATAAGCTCACCTATGCTGGGAATCTGGCTTCGGTGGAACCAGTGGCTGCATTGCCGAATTACCACTTCTTGAAGGCGGATATTTGCGATGCTCGTGCTATGGCACAGGCTTTCGCCGAGTTTCGTCCGCAGGGCGTGATGCATTTGGCCGCGGAAAGTCATGTAGATCGTTCCATTGATGGTCCGGGACTTTTCTTGCAAACGAACGTGATGGGTACCTATACCTTACTTGAGGCGGCGCGTGCGTATTGGAATACGTTGGAGCCGACAGGGAAGGCGGCATTCCGTTTCTTGTTGATTTCCACAGATGAGGTGTATGGTTCTCTTGGCTCAGAGGGTTATTTTACTGAACAGACAAATTACGATCCGCGTTCGCCGTACTCAGCCTCTAAGGCCAGTGCCGATCATCTGGCGTCGGCGTGGTTTCACACATATGGGTTGCCCACGCTTAAAACCAATTGCTCTAATAATTATGGGCCTTATCACTTTCCTGAAAAGTTAATTCCGTTGGTAACGCTTAATGCACTTGCCGGGCGGCCTCTGCCTATTTATGGTAAGGGTGATAATATTCGAGATTGGTTGTTTGTGGAAGATCATGCACGTGCACTTTGGTTGGCGCTTAATAAGGGACGTCCTGGGGAGACGTATAATGTGGGTGGCCATAATGAGCGTACGAACCTGCAGGTGGTGCAGGCCATCTGCGCTATTTTGGACGAACTTCGTCCACGTATTGATGGGCAGTCCTATGCTAAACAGATCACATTTGTGAAAGATCGTCCAGGACATGATGCACGATATGCGATTGATCCTTCCAAAATCAGAGCGGAACTTGGGTGGAGACCCCAGGAAACGTTTGATACTGGACTCCGACGGACGATTCAATGGTATCTTGAGCATGAGGCCTGGTGGGCGCCGCTACGTAAGGTTGCCGAAACGCGTGTGGGTAATCTTTAAGTACAAAAAGCCCAATTTGTCGAAGCGCATTGTATTGTTTCCGTTACCTTAGACAAGGGGTGGACGGTGTTTTTAACCGTGTGGCTTTGAAAGAGGGTGGAGTCTTCGGGTATAAAGTCTCGGACTTTGCGCGGGTTGGACAGGGTTGTGAAGGGAGGAGGTATGTGTCTGACATTGAAAGCACGAACTTCTCTGTTTGTGAACGGGGAGCGTGCATAGTTTGAGGATGGATGCGTGTTTGTTTTAGTACGAAGGAGATTGATGGCTACAAGCCTCACGATATGCCTCAAGCAGGAGGTCTCCCAGACACTTGCGTAGGGTTTCTGGTGTTTTCGGTGCGGGCGCAGTTCGGGTAATGACGTTCTCTTGCGCAGAGCGCAGGGTGATACGAGCGAGTGGTGCGTCTCCGCGGGCATCAATGCCAAAGGTTTCGATAACAACGGTTTGTTTTTGACCGAGCATATTCGGTGGCGTGAGTGTCGCATCTTGGAGCGCACGTGTAATGGCAAGTTCAAGCGGGGCATAATAATGAATGCCCCGGCAGGGTTCAACGGTTCCATCGTTGTTGAAACGGAGGGGGGTTCTTGCGGCGCGGAGATCATCGGCCATACGCGCGAAGGGGCGAGGGGCGAGGATCGGCTTGGAGGGAAGATCGGCTACAGTGTAAAGGCGAGGTCGCTCGTTGGTAGAGGAAGTGAACAGGGAACATCCTCCGGTAAAGAGGGCAAAAGAGAAGAGGATAATTGGGTAAAAAGACCTAGATAAAATGGTCGTCATAATAGGTTCCTAAACGGAAGAGATTATTCAAGAGGGCGATCGAAGAGCAGGCGGGAGGGTTTGGTTCGGATTTCTTCCACGAGGGCTTCGAGTGCGGCACTGGTTCGAGCAAAGGTAGAGAGGGTGGCGGCGAGATCGTTGCCGAGAGTTGGGGTGTCCAGTTGAGCATGGAGTCCTTTCAAGGTAGCGGAAGCCTCGCGCACGAGGGTATCGGCATGTGTTAGAAGCGTTTGCGTTCGCTGAAGAGTCTCTCCGGTGGCGGCGGACATTTTTGGAAGTTCAAGTCGGAGTTCGGCGGTAAAGGCAGTAAGATGATCAGCGAGAGTTCGTATCTGGGAGCCAAGGTGGGCTGTGTCGATTTGGCTGAGGAGTGTGTCTAGACGGACTGCTTGCCGATTCAGAGTCTCACCAAGTGTAGTAAAGGAGGCCATCAGCTTGGGTACGTCGGATTGAACGATTGAGGAATCTGCGTGTTCCAACAGGCGGGTGAGGGTATTTACAGCCTTTGGAAGATCGATGGATTCCACTTTATATGAGAGCCCTTCAATCACAGAGACTAGGGATTGAAGGGTGTTTGGGACGGAGGGAATATAGAGGGTGTCGGGTTTCCATGGAACAAGAAGGGACTCTTCTTGAGTTTCCTCGCGTAAGAGGTCGAGATTGATGAAGACGACTCCGGTGATACCCTGCAGGTCAAGTTTTGCACGGAGCCCACGCTGAGTCATAGCGCGTAGTCGCTTTTCATTAAAATGTGGATGTCGTTTCAGGTCTATGGAACAGACCACGCGGATATACGAGAGTGCCCGATGCACGCCTGGCTTGGAAGTGTCAATCCCGGTTTGCGAGTCATAATCACTCCCGGCAAATCCGATAGATTCTACCTTGCCGATCTTCATCCCCCGAAACTTGACGGGGCCACTAACGTCAAGGCCTTGCACAGAGGAAGCAAAGTAGGTTTCGAAATAAAGTTTTTTTGCGAAGAGCTGGCTTCCTCCAAAGAGGATGCAACCCAGTGCGAAGAGCACAAAACCACCCAGGACGAAGAGCCCGACAAGCAGGTGGCGCGAGGATTGTTTCATACAGAGACTCCTTTTATCGCAGGAACAGCAGGCGTTTCAGCTCGGCGGTTGAAAAAGTTACGAATAACGGCGTGGGGGCTTTCTTCACGTAAGTAGTTTGGGGTTCCCTGATCTAACACACCTCCTGCGTTACGATCAAGATAAATGGCACGGTCGGCGATAGCCTCAATACTAGCTAGTTCGTGTGAGATAATGACAACAGTTATACCGAATTCTCTGGAAAGGTGTTGAATGAGTGTATCTAGAGATGCCGATGTGATTGGATCTAATCCTGCACTAGGCTCATCCAGAAAAAGAATGGGCGGGTCGAGCGCCATGGCACGGGCGATCGCTGCTCGTTTTTTCTGCCCGCCAGAGAGCTCTGAGGGCATGGTATCTGCCCGGTCAAGCAGTGACACTTGGCCAAGTTTGACACGGGCAATAGTTTCGCAAAGCTCAGAGGGTAATCCGGAAAACTCTTGTAGGGGCAGACAGACGTTTTCTAGAACAGAAAGGTTTCCGAATAATGCTCCACTCTGGTACATCACACCAAAGGAACGGAGCATTTGTTCACGTGCGTCACCTTCGATGTAAGTGGTCTCTTTACCTAAAATACGAATTGTTCCACCTAGGGGCGGGATTTGCCCGATTAAATGCTTCAACAAGGTTGACTTGCCACATCCGGAACTTCCAAGAATGAAAACAATCTCTCCCCGCTGGATAGTGAACGAGACATCTCGCATTAAGAGTACCCCTGGGTATCCCGTTGCCAAGTGTTCGCATGCAATAATTGGAGGCGCTTTCATCACAATTACCACCCCATCGCATAAAAAACTACAGAGAGCACGCCTTCCAATAGTGCCAATAAAACAATGCCGGTTACAACGGCAGCAGTAGTGGCTGAACCAACGGCACTGGCATCGCGTCCGGCTTTTAATCCGAACCAACAGCCTGTTGCAGAAAGTGTAAATCCGAATAACACTGCTTTGCAGAGACTACCAATAAGATCTTTCAGCTGAACGAAAGTTTGGAGTTGTTCGAGATAATAACGGGTAGAAAAGCCAAGGACGCACATAACCAGCCATCCCCCGAGTAACCCTGCTACCGTAGCAAACAGGGAGAGCAGGGGCAAAGATACTGTTCCGGCAAGGATTCTTGGTAGGGCAAGAAAACGCACTGGACGGATTCCCATCGTTTCGAGAGCATCGATTTCCTCATTCACCTTCATGGTACCAAGCTCGGCAGCAAACGCCGAACCTGTTCGTCCGGCAACCAGAATCGCGGTGATAATGAGTCCGAGCTCCCGAATAAGTGCCAACCCAACTAGTCCGCCAACGAATCCTTCTCCACCAAACATTTTGAGCGGAATGGCTGACTGAAAAGCCAGAATTAATCCTAACAGAAATCCGATAAGTAATGTGACAGGAAGGGCTTCAACGCCGCTCTTTCGGAATGCCACTCCGGCGTCTTCCCATCGGAAACGTCCATGTGCAAGCGTTGACAGAGCGGCGATAGTTTCTCCCAGATAAGTCAGAGCTTCTATCCCGTTAGTAAATGATTTGCAGATCGTTTGCCCAAATGTTTCGATCCATCCGGCAGGTTTCGAAATGTTATAGGAATTTACAAGTTTCGGGAGTAAGAGTGCAGCTTCGAATGTGGTGAAGGGAACACGAATCGTTTTTGCCAAATGGAGCCTGAGATCGGCTTGCCCCTGCCGTGCGTATTCTTCTGCAAGCCAGTGAAGCAAGGCAAAACCGGAACTGTCAGCTTCATGAACAGAGGAAACATCAACGAGTGCACCTTTTTGTCGAACCTGCACAAGAAGACCGTTGGCACATAGTGTGGCAACGGTCTTTCGTGTGAGCCGTTCAGGAAGGAGAATGATAGCCGACATAAAAGAAGTTGGTTATTACAGGCGGTTTTTTGAGCGTTCTCGAGCTTCTTTGTCTTCACGTGTTACTCGCAGAACGAGAGTTTTCATCTCGGTGCTGTTGCTTACACGGTTATCATAAATCTTTTGCAGATAGGCACGCGGAAGGGTACGTCCCCATTGATTCTGCAACTTGTCTGCACTGGGTGTTTCGCAGAGTTTACCTAGGCTGAGCACGAATCGCCACATGATCGGTCGCTTTTCCACTTTGGTCGCGGATGTATTTGAAGCAAGCAACAGAAGGCTGTCGGCTTCAAGCAATTTTTCAAGTGTGGCGCGCCGTGTAGAAAATTTCTTGATATAGTCGGCGATCTCCTGCTCGCTCAAATCATCAAAGGATTCAGTTGCGATAACATCTTCTTCATCTCCGGCAGCAGGGTTCGTGGTAATGGAAGTACCCTTTTCGGCTTTGGCTTTTTCTGCGAGGGTGAAGGCCTCGAGGCGTTCTTTTACAGACTTTTGAGATGCCGGGCGTACATAAGGTACAGCCTTTGCTTCGGGTTTGGATGGCGGAGTGTATGTGTAATCTGCTTCTTCGAAGAGTGCCATAGGGTCACTGGAGGTGGCAGAAGTATTGAACGTGCCAGTTGCGCTTTTGGCGGCTAATTCCTTGGCTCTCTTCTTTGCGGCCAGCGTAGTCTCCAAGCCTCCGCCGCGTTTGGCGAGAGCAGTGTCAAATTTGGAAGCTCCTTTGCTGGTTCTCGAAGTCTTTTCGGTGTTGGGCAACGTCGGCACAGGATCACCTCCATTGATGGTTGAGCCTGCTTGATCGGAAACCACATCTTCGCCGGAAGCCGCAGGGTCGGTTTTGGTAGCGGCAGTGTCTGTGGCTGCTTTTTTGGCTTTTTCATTTGCAACTGCAGATTCCACCTTAAAACGAGAGACCACGCGTCCATTGATCAGGATGGCATTGCCTTCACGGGTTACGGAATACGGCCCCTTGAGATATAACCCATCGACAAAAACGGCTCCAGTGGCGACGCGTTTGGAAGTTTCTTCTTTTCCAAAGAGCTTGGTCGCCATATCGGAAACCCCTTCCGTGGCGAAGGCACAACAAGCTCCCATTAAGGCCATGCCCAGTAATATCCGGTTCAGCATCGCAAACCTCCCGTTTCGCCGCGATGTCGTACGGTCATCAACGGCTTAAATAAAAGCCCCATCCAGACGTAACGCTTCCTTCTCCGGAAGCCCTGAGTATTCAATGTGACTGCCCATTACCTTATGTTCCGGAACGATCCACACCGCGCCTTCCCATAAAGTCTCCGAGCTGTCTTGAAAACGTGTAGGCCGGAAAAATATCAGCCGATTCGCGTTTAGGACAGGGCGCACTTCATTTTGCGGTTTCCCGCACATCTGTTTGCCGCCAAAGCGGCGAAATTCTTTCCATACCGCTCCGATGGGCGGTAAATCGTGATCACGCCTCACGGATTTCTACGCCAAGCTCGCGTTTCAACGCATCTGCGATTTTGGCAAAGGCTACGTTAACTTCTGCATCCGTAAGCGTCCGTTCAGGCGAACGGAACTCCAACGCATAACCCATCGAGCGTTTCCCTACACCGATGGCTTTGGACGTGAAGATATCAAAGAGTGAGACATTGGTCAATTCCGGCGGAGCGGCACGGCGAATGACCTTGACCACTTGGTCGTGCGTTAGGGTGTTGGATGCAATAAAGGCAATATCCTTACGGCTGGCAGGAAATTGTGGTACCGGTTTCAGTCGAGGCAGGGTGCCTAACCCCTTACACAGCTGCGTCAAATCCAACTCGGCAACAACAAGAGGTGTATTCAGTCGATATTTGTGGCGGATAGCGGCATTGACAGCGCCCATCAGTCCCACACGTTTCCGCCCTAGGCAGATCTCTACAGCAAATCCCGGGGCGAATGCTGAATGAGTACAGGCAAAGAAGCCAAATCGCGGTGCATGGAGTTGTTCACAAAGTGCTTCCACAGCACCTTTCAGCCATAACAGCGCTTCTTCATCGCGCACTGGGGCACGTTTGGAAAGCATATCTCGTCCGAACGGCCCCATCATACCCAACGAAACACGTTCACCCTCGGTTGGTTTATTGGTCTTTGGGTCAATCCCGAATATGCGCCCAACTTCGAAGAGTGCGCAACTTTCCACTTGGCGTGCAGCATTACGACCCAGAGAACCGACTAGTTGCGGTAGAAGAGAGTCGCGCATAACACCATATTCTGCTGAAACAGGGTTGGGTAAAACCAATCGATTTCTGACTGTCGGATCGAACGCATCAAGTTCACCTCGCGAGAGGAATGAGTAGTGCATTGCTTCCGTAAATCCAAGTGATAAGAGCGCATGGCGTACAGCCGTCTTACTTTGATAACTGTTTTCTGACAGTTGCGATACGGCGGCCAGGGTAGGCAGATGTGTTGGAATGGCCTCCAGTCCGTTCATGCGTGTAACTTCTTCGATAAGATCAGCCTCGCGGGTCAGATCATAACGCCAGCTTGGACTCCTGAATACGGCTTCTTCGGGTGAACTGGAGATCTTCTCGATACCGAGCGATGTCAAGATGTCGTCTGTTCGTTCAGGCTTGATTTCTACACCGATTGTCTCGCAGACGTGGCGATAGGTTAGCGCTACATCGATTGGCTTTGGATCGCGCGCATCGACATCAATTACTCCTTGGCAGGCGGTTGCGCCGCCATATTTTACCAGTAGATGAACGGCGCGGCGGCTGGCTTCATCGGCTAGATCGCGATCTACACCACGGGCATAACGGTAGGTGGCCTCAGAGGTCATTCCTAGCTTAGTGGCAGTAAATTTGATGCCGGCGGCATCAAAGAGTGCCGATTCCAGCAAAATTGTACCGGTGGCGTTTTCCACCTCTGTGGCTTCACCACCCATAATACCTGCCAGTGCCACAGCTTTTTCCGGATCGGCGATTACGAGCATGGTGTCATCTAACGTACGCTCTTTGCCATCGAGCGTGCGTAAGGTCTCTCCGGAGTGAGCCCGACGTACCACAAGCATGTTGTTTTTCAGCGTGGTGTGATCGAAGGCGTGAAGCGGCTGCCCAAGCTCCAACATGACATAATTGGTGATGTCCACTACAAGGCCAAGAGACCGTTGACCGCTTTGTTCCAGGCGGCGCACCATCCAGTCTGGGGTTGGCGCGTCTGGTTTCACCCCTGTGACCACACGGGCGGTATAGCGCGGGCAAAGATCGGGAGCTTCTACTGAGATATGCGCCAACGTGTTTACATCGGCACCCGTTTCAGGAAAGTCGATCGGAACGCTTTTGAGCGGGCGCTTCAACAAGGCGGCCAACTCTCGCGCAATTCCTCGAACAGAAAGGCAGTCGGGACGGTTCCAGGTAATCTCCAGATCATAGACCGTTTCCGCCGACGGCATGAACGGTTGCATCGGCGTGCCTGCCACTGCCTCGGCCGGGAGTTCCCAAATGCCGTCATGGGCGCCTCCGAGCCCCAATTCGTCTTTCGAACAGAGCATTCCGAAGCTTTCAACACCGCGCAGTTTACCTTTTTTGATGGTAAAGCCTTCGACTCCCGGCATGATGGCGCCGATCTTGGCTAAAGGGGCTTTGATTCCGGTTCGGACGTTTGGGGCACCACAAACAATCTGGAGCGTTTCCGTTCCGTCAAAGACTTTGCAGACGTGCAAATGGTCGGAGTTTGGATGCGCTTCGCAGGCTACAACCTCCCCTACAACAAAATGATTATCCAAAACGGTGCCGGAGGATTCAATCGCCTCTACTTCTACTCCGGAGAAAGTCAGCAGGTCAGAAACCCCCTGAACTGTCTGGTCGCTCACATCGACGAACTCGTTTAACCAACTCAACGAAACGCGCATGACGCACTCCTGATAACATCCAATCAAAAACGTTCTTTAGTCTAACATAATCTGCCTTCTGGCGTGAACATCAGGGGAAACTTGTACGGAGCATTGTTTCTCGCGAGGGGAGATGATCTGAGGAGCATATGGAGTTAGGTTCGGCAATAACGGCGAAATTTGGAGTCAGAAACAGGCTGCGTGTCGCGATTGAATCCTACGTGAATGTAACACGAAAATATGTCGCTGGCGGAGTATTTCTGGTCGAATACCCATTATTCGCGCCAGTATTCCAGCTCTTCTTTGGGGAGTCCACAAGTGTTTAGGTGATGGATACTCTGAGTATCTTCTGCCTGGGTGTCTTCCGGCGTGTCAACACATAACTGGTCATGGTTGACCACCCATACGCCGGAGTGAGCTGTCTGCAAGGTTTGGAAGAGTGCTTTCATCTGTTCGGGGCTTAGATGATGGACAGAGAGTGTGAAAATGACCAGATCGGTGTGTCCCCGTCCCGGCAGATGGCGCGTATGATTCAGGACAAGTGTACGTACTGTGGAGTTGTTGATGAGAGGATTATATGGGCGATGCGGAGCATTGTTTCGGCGAGATTGGTTAGGCAATAGTGAGCTGTTGGAAGAAAGAAAAGTAGGTTTGTGTTAATAATCTTGTTCCTACAACAAGATCCTGGAGTTGTCTGGGGTTTGGAGTCAGGAGCGCGGTTTTGGCGGCAGCTTCGTTATAAAATACGTCAAAGCAGGGGATGAATGGGGCGACGCTTGGTGTCTGTCATATGTTCACGCAATTCGATTGAATTGCTCGGGGAGTGGGGTTGAACATATGGGATAATCCTTCGGATGGGTAAAATGGAAATCATATTGTTTCATAGCGTGTGGACGACATACGATGATGCTGGATTTATGATACCGGATGAATGGAGTGTGGCGGGGGAACGCGTTCTGATTTTGGGGTGGGCTCGGGACGGGTTCACGTTAATTTCAGGATGGTACCAACTGTATAGGAAGAAGTTTTCGCGGACGGAGAACTATGCTTGCGGTATAATGTAGGTATGAATGATTTGTTCGACCAGGAGCCGGAGGAGACGGTAGCTGTGGCCGGTCCGTTGCCGGCACGGATGCGTCCGCGTACGTTGGAGGAAATTGTTGGGCAAGAACATTTACTTGCCCCGGGGCGTTTGTTGCGGCGGGTAATTGAAAGTGACCGTTTTACAAATCTGATTTTTTATGGGCCGCCTGGAACGGGAAAAACAACGTTGGCGGAGGTGATCGCTCACACCACGCATCGTCGGTTTGAGCGCACGAGTGGCGTGATGAGTAACGTGGCGCAGTTGCGAACCATTTGTGAACGGGCACGGACGCTTCGTCGGCAGATTGGAACCGTACTCTTTGTGGATGAGATTCACCGGTTCAATAAGTCGCAGCAGGATGTGCTGTTGCCATATGTAGAGGATGGTACGGTTACATTGATTGGGGCGACAACGCACAATCCGGGTATCTTTATCAACACGCCGCTGGTGTCACGATCCTTGGTGTTTGAGCTGCATGCTTTGACGGCGCAGGCTATAGAGGTACTGTTAATGCGAGCACTCACTGATGAAGAGCGCGGGTTGGGGAAAACTGGGGCGGTACTGGAACCGGAAGCATCTGCCTTTTTGGCAAAACTGTGTGATGGCGATGCCCGCAGGGCGTTGACGGCATTGGAGATTGCTGTGCGTTCTACGGAGCCTGATGGCGAGGGGAAGCGACATATTACGCCGGAGATTATGGCAGAGTGTGTTCAGCGGCGGGTGATTGCTTACGACAAGGATGAAGATCAGCATTATGATACGATTTCCGCTTTTATTAAATCCATTCGCGGGTCAGATCCGGATGCGGCGGTGTATTGGCTGGCCAAAATGCTGGAGGGGGGAGAGGATCCTCGGTTTATCGCTCGGCGGTTAGTCATTTCTGCCAGCGAAGACATTGGCAATGCAGATCCGCGTGGGTTGACGGTGGCGGTGGCTGCGATGCAGGCGGTGGAGTTTGTAGGAATGCCGGAGGCGCGCATCAATCTGGCGCAGGCCACCACGTATCTGGCATCAGCTCCGAAGTCTAACGCGGCCTATTTGGCATTGAACGAGGCTGCGGCGGATGTTCGTTCTGGGCGAGTTCAGCCGGTGCCGGAACATCTGAAGAATGTGCATGTGAGGGCAGAGGGAAAGGAGAACGCACCAGAGTATCAATACCCGCATGACTTTGCGGATACGGCAGTGGCGCAGGATTACTTGACGGTTCCAAAGACGTATTATCGCCCAAAGGCTGCCGGGTATGAGGATACGATTGGTAAACGGTTGGCATGGATGCGTGCACAGAGGCACGCCAGGCTAACCAGAAAATAGTGGAGAATAACGAATGAAGTGGATATCGGTTAAGGGGATTCGTGAGGCGGAGGCCATCACTTTTGCTCAACGTAATTTGCCGTCATTTACGGCGATGTGTCGGGCAGGGGCGGCCGTTGCCCGCCGGGCTACACGAATTGCTACATTGGCTGGGATTCGGCAGGTGGTGGTGTTGTGCGGCCCGGGGAATAATGGTGGGGATGGGCTGATTGCTGCCACGTGCCTGAAGCAGGATGGGTTTGATGTGTCGTGTGTGCTGACGTGTGTTCCGGTGCGACTGAAAGGGGATGCAGCGCGGGCTTGGAAAGAATGGGCGGCTTTAGAAGGGCGCACGGTTGTGCTTCCAGAGGGGGAAAGTTGGCAGGAGAGTGTGTGGGCAGATCCGGCGGTGGCACCGCGGAAGGCATTGCTTGTGGATGCGTTGTTGGGAATCGGGGCGCATGGCGTACCAGTGGGAGCGGTAGCGGCGGCTATTCATTGGGCGAATGGGACAGCGGCGAGTTGCCCGGTACTTTCGATTGATGTGCCTAGTGGGTTAGATGCAGATTCTGGCGTGGCTCCTGGGGAGGCCATTCGGGCAGATGCCACGGTTACGTTTTCGCGTCCCAAGGTTGGGTTTGCCAATCCTGCAGCTCGTGTATACCTAGGGGATCTGACGGTGGCGGATATTGGTATTCCGGCAGATGTGCTTGATACATACGCCCAGATCCCGCCGGAAGGAGTAGAATTGATTGCCGCACCGGAGATCCACTCCATTTTGAGACCGGAACGGCGGTTGGATTCCCACAAGCGGACGTATGGGCATGTATGTATCATTGGAGGGTGTCTGCGTTATCCCCATGCACCGGTATTGTCGGCGTTGGCGGCCTATCGCGCCGGATGTGGGTTGGTATCATTGGATGTGCCGGAGGTTTCACGCGCGGCGGCTGCATATTGGGTTCCCGAGGGGATTTTTACGGCAGAGCAGCCGCAGGGAGAAGAGACGGATCTGACAGATTTTGATGCACTGGCTATTGGTCCGGGGATGGGTGAGCTGACGCCTCGGCGGGCAGCTTTGCTTCATCGATTAGTGAGTGATGCCACGGCGCCGCGGGTAGTTGTAGATGCCGATGCGTTGACGGCGTTGGCGGCCTTTCGTCGGCAGGGGTGGGTTCCGGATGGTTCTGCGCTTCGCCTGATTTTGACGCCGCATCCTGGCGAGGCTGCTCGGTTGTTGGGGGTTACACCTAAGCAAATTCAAGAAGATCGCCCAGCAGCGGCACGTACTATTGCGGCCAATTATCATGCGATTGTGGTACTGAAAGGTCACAATACGTTGGTGGCGGAGCCGGGAGGGCGTATAAGAATGTGCATGGGGGGGAACCCCGGCATGGCAACGGCTGGAACGGGAGATGTGCTTACAGGGTTGATTGCTGGGCTTTTAGCGCGCGGATTGGGATTGGAAGATGCCGCTTGCTTGGGAGTTTATCACCATGCACTCGCAGGAGATGCTGCCGCTTTTGCACATGGACAGGAGTCTCTTATTGCGACGGAT
Organism: uncultured Lentisphaeraceae bacterium; assembly: GCA_937892925.1. Taxonomy (GTDB): domain Bacteria; phylum Verrucomicrobiota; class Kiritimatiellia; order RFP12; family DVOR01; genus Spyradenecus. Next base: position 2,579 of record CALBHX010000099.1, on the reverse strand, counting down.
TTGCTGGGTACGTTGCGCCTTTAATGGTGTAAAGTTTTGGCAAGGGGACCCAGTTTTCGGAAGGATGTTTCGCGTGTTGGCAGGTGTTTTTTGTGAAGTTAGATACTTAAACGTTCCATCCACCTGAGTTCCGTCTTCGGAGAGGCAGACAGATGCCCTAGGTGAATGGTTGGCTTAGGTGCACCATGAAAGTCACTTCCTATGGAGGGCAGTAAGTCAAGCCTTTTTGCAATACGAAGAAGCTCCAGAGTGGTTTCGGTGTCGTAGGTGGAATAAAAGCATTCCATGGCTTCCAGCCCTAGGTCGCGTAAATGTTTTATTTTTAGCTCCAACTGCGTCAGATTCTGGTCGAGGCTTAGTGGGTGAGCCATGACGGCGATACCGCCAGCGTTGCGAAGCATGGCAATGCAATCAGAGGGGGTATAGCGGAACCGATCTCGATAACAACAGGCACCTTTCCCCAAAAATCGGGCGAAGGCGTCTTTGATGTCAATGGCTAGTCCACGGGCGATCAGGGCTTGCGCAAAGTGTACCCGACTCACCAGTTCATCTCCAGCGAACGCACGAACCTCAGAGTCTGTCAGATCAATTCCGAGGTGTTGGAAGGCCGTAAGCATGGCCTGGTTACGTTCGGCACGTCCATTCAACAAACGTTCAAACCGTGCACTTAATTCAGTATCGTGGTAATTGAATCCAAGACCGACTAAGTGCAGCTGCCCAACAGGAACTTCTGCGGAGAGTTCAACGCCGGGGATACCATGGAGACCGATCTGAGAAGCTTCAGCAAGGAACTCTGGCACTCCCTTCATACAGTCATGATCCGTTAGAGCCATGAGGCTCAATCCGGCGGTTTTTCCTGCCCGAGCCAATTCCGTAGGGGTTAAACTGCCATCGCTTGCCGTTGAATGGGTATGTAAATCGATCACGGAAAGATTCTTATGTATTTGAAGAATATGTACAATATGATGGTTGGATTACGTGGTGACTTAGCGCCCTTCATCCAACATGGCTTCACCAATGTTTAGGCAATCTTCTTTCAAGCGACGATAGATGTTGAGCACATCTAGTACAACGACTACGCATAAAGGGTCGATCGTCGGGTCATGATCGGACATTCGGGTCATTTGTGCTTTACGAATTTCTTTTACGCGAGCCGAAATTCCGGCAGCATCCGGGTGCATATGTGCCAACAGGTCGACGGCATGCTGTTTCCCCTGACGAAAAGCTTCAGAGACGGTGGCAGCAAAATCCCGACACATGTCGTGCAGACTGAGCAGATCGTTTCGGCCACGTTCAGAGAGCTTCATGTTCGACTTACGCATTCGGATAAATTGTTTCAGGAGTGCGGCCGCTTCATCGGATACAGATTCGTATTCGTCGGCCACACGCAGCAACATGCGTGCACGATTGGCTACGTCGGAAGGAAGGTTGGTGGTCATAATTACCCCGAGGAACTCCGACACTTCATGTTGTAAGACATCCAACTCTTCCTCTGCATGGAAAATGTTATTTTCCAGTTCCGGCGTGCTGGTGCCAAGTAGAACTTTTCTAAAGTCGTCAAGCAGGGATTCACACCGGTGACTCATATGTTCCACTTCTTTACGGGCTTGTTCCACCGCAACGACAGGCGCCAATTTGAGCGGATTGAGTACGGTCAAACGCGGTAGTTCGTGAATCTTTGAGTCCGGAATGATCCAGGAAATTAATCGCGCAAACTGTGTGGTAAACGGTAAAAAGAGAAGGGTGTTTACGCAGTTAAATGCAGTGTGGATCCCGGCTACAGCAAACCCTAAACCGTTCGGATCCATGGTCGAAATACCCAACGTGCGATCCGCAATTGGAAGCACAAGTGGGAAAAAGGGAGCCATAATTAGTACGCCAATCAAGTTGAACAATGTATGAGCTAAGGCGGCTCGACGGGCATTGGTTGGGGCGCCGATGGCGGCTAGCCAGGTGGTTACCGTGGTGCCAATATTCATGCCTAACACAAGCGTTGCAGCTGTATCAAAGGTGATCATACGTTGTGTTACAAGCACCACCGCGATGGCAGTTGTGGCCGAAGAACTTTGAATTAAAGCCGTAGCTACCGCGCCAACAAGGATACATTTGAGCATTCCCCATGGACTGAATGAACCGAAGGCGTCCCGTACATCAAAGGCTTGAAGCGCATTCTTGAACCCGTCTGTCGCAGAGAATGGCTCCATATTGGTTTTGACGAGGTCGAGTCCATAAAAAATGAGTCCTAGGCCAAGGAAGATCAAACCCCAGTATTTCCAATTCTCGTGCTTGGCAAATAGATAGACTAAAGCTGAAACGCCTGCTAATCCTAACCCAAACGACGCGTTTAACGTCGGAAAGATAGCGACCAACCATGCGGTTACCGTGGTGCCGATATTGGCGCCAATAATAACGTTGATGGCTTGCAACAGGGTCATAATTCCAGAGGTTACCATGCCAACAACCATAACGGTCGTTACGGCAGAGGCCTGAATGATACCGGTAACTACTGCGCCTGTTAGAATTCCCGCGAAGCGGTTGGTCGTTGCGGCGGCAACCAACCGCCGCATTTTTTGTCCTGC
>CALBHX010000098.1 GCA_937892925.1 uncultured Lentisphaeraceae bacterium | reverse complement strand
CGGCAGCTGCGCCGCCACATGGGCGCGCAGGGCACGCAGGCGCGGCTCCGACGGAAGGGGTTCCGGCGTGCGGCGGCCGCCGCGCGGGCGCAGGGGCGGCGGCCAATCTGCGCCGGGCATAAACGGCGGCAAGGGCGGCAAGGGCACGGCGGCGGTCACAGAAGCGAGCCCTCGGCAAACCGGTCGTGCCCCGCGAAGTCCCGAGCAATTACCACCTGGGCATAACCGGCGTAATCGAGGAGCCGGCGCATGGAGAGCCCCTGCTCATCGCCCACTTCCAGAAAGAGGCGGCCGCCGGGGTTGAGAACCTGCGTAGCATCGAGCAATAATTGGCGGATCATGATCAACCCGTCTTCACCGCCATCCAGTGCCAGGCGCGGCTCATGTTCTCGAATCAGCGGCGGCAGAGCATCAACTGCGGCAGAGGCAATATAGGGGGGGTTGGAGACCAAAATATCGCACCGATCGGGCAACAGGGCGGCGGCGCCGTTACCTAGGCGGAACGCAACCGTATCGGCCAAGCCAAGGGCGGCGGCATTTTCCTGCGCCAGGGCGAGCGCATCGGCAGAGAGATCCACGGCGATAAAGCGTGTGGGGCCGATGCCGCGGCGGCGGCGGGCGGCGGCCAGAGCCAGAACAATCGCGCCGGTGCCGGTACCAATATCGGCAAGCGTTTGCGCACGCGCCCAAAGCGGGTGGCGGAGCACACGCTCCACGAGCTCCTCCGTTTCAGGCCGCGGAATCAATGCGCGGGCATCCACTTTCAACTCAATGTCGTGAAACGGCCAGTGCCCCACCACATACTGAATGGGCTCCCCGGCGGCTACGCGCTGGAAGGTTTTGCGCAGCGGGGCGAGCCGTTCAGGCGAAAGGCGGATCTGCTGCCGCAGCAGCAGATCGGCACGGGAAAATCCGAGGCCTTCGGAAAAGAGGATTTCAGCCTGCGTCTGCGCCTCATCGGCAGAAACGCCGTGGCGGCACAAATAGGCGGCTCCCTTGCTCAGGAGCCGCGCGAGGGAATCGGCCGGCGCCTCAGAAGGGCATGTCGTCATCGGAAAGGGTGTCCACCGGGAAGTCGTCCGCCGGCTGAGCAATGGGTTCAGCGGTGGAGCCATCGGGCTCAAGCTTGGCGATCTTGAAGGCCTGCAAGTCGGTGTAATACTTGTCCTTGTAGAGATTGCCGCGCAGATTAAAGGTTACGCGCACGGCATCTCCGGGCTTGAACGAATCGAGCAAGGCGCAGTTTTCACGGATCATATTGAACTTGACGTCCTGCGGGTAACGGTCGCCGGGCTCGGTTACAACAAACTCGCGCTTGGTGAAGCCGCTGGGGAATGTAACGGTATCGAAAATGACCTTCACTTTGCCATCAAACTCATAGGCTTTGCTCATGGAACATACTCCTTTGTTGAGAGCCGGGGAAGAATCAAAGCCGCCAATCGTCAAGAATCCACGGGCAGGGGCGGACGGAGCGGTGCCAGCGGTCAGACGTGAACCCAGCGGCGGCAACGTCTGGATCGGGGTTGCCGTGAAAGACCAGCACGCGGGTATTCGGCTTTTTAGGCGACAGCAGGAAGTTGAAGGGGTAAGGTGCGCGGCAGGTGCGCTTAAAACTTTTAACCCAGGCTTCCGGCCACCAGTGCACCTCACGCATGGCGTGGGTCATAAAGGCCTGTTCGGTCGTGTAAAGCGTGTGGTCGAGTGCCTGCGGCATTTCCCGCAGGAACGTTTCATAAATATAGCCGCTCTGGCCGGCTTCAAACCGGAAACAAGAGGAGTTCCCGATGGCGGGGCGGCGGCGGAAAAGGCGCTTGCGCAGCTCCACCCAGTTGTGAATCATGCAGTTCTTGCCGGGCAGATAATCGAAAAAGCAGTCGATATCCTGCTGAATCACCACATCCACATCAAAGAACAGCGTGGGGCCGTGCAGATCCGCCAGCCCATCGCGGAACAGGCAGAGCTTCACAAAAATATTGGGCCACTGCCCCAGCAGCTCCGGGTTGGGACACTCCGGAATAGGCGCCGCCTCAACCCCTTCCATCAATCCGGCCGGGTTATCCGTAAAGCAGACAAAGCGGAAGGGGCGGTGCAGATGCCGCTTGACCGAGGCATAAAGAATGTTGGTAAACAGCGCGGGATACCGCGTGCCCCACTTCAAACAAATAACATTCACGCCGGCGGCGGGTGTGGACATAGACGGAGCCTCCTGAGTATTCTCTTCCCCTAATTATAGCGCAAGTTTTATCCCCGTGCATCTGCTTTTCAAAACCCGTGAGCCGCGGAACTGACGCAGCGCCTGCCGCGCCCTCCGGCGCCGCTCCGGGAACCCTGCCCCGCCTGCGTGCCAGACCCGCCCCGCATCCGAAGCCAGGCCGGGGCGGGTTCACCTCAAAGCCGGGGCGGGCTGCCCGGAGCAGCGCGCAGAGCCTGTGCCCAAAAACCATAGGAAGAACGGTGCGGCTATGCTATACTTTAAGCCATGAAGGCACCGACGATTTTCTTTGATTTGGACGGGACGCTCATCGATTCCCGCGGAGACATTGCCAACAGCGTAAACCTGACGCGCGCCGATTACGGCCTGCCGCCGCTCCCCCTGGCAGACATCACCAAGATGGTGGGCAACGGCGCACGCCAGCTGATGCTTCGGGCAATGCCCGACTTTGCCGGGCAGATCGATGAACTGGTGGCGAATAACCGCCGGCAGTATGCCGCGCACCTGGTCGTCCACACCTACGTTTACCCCGGCGTGCGCGAAGGGCTCGAAGCCCTGCACGCCATGGGCTGCCGCATGGCCGTAACGTCCAACAAAACCGCGGTGCTGATTCCGCAGATTCTGGAGCGGCTGGATATCCTGAAGTTCTTTGAGACCACCGTCGGCGGCGGCGATGTGCCGGTGCTGAAGCCCGATCCGGGGCTTCTCTTCCTGGCGGCCGAACGCATGGGCGTAGAGGTTCAGCCCACAGATTGGGTGGCGGGCGATCACTACACCGATCTGGAGGTGGGGCGCCGCGCCGGCGTTCACGTCTGCCACTGCGCCTACGGGTTCGGTCAGCCCCGCGGAGAGCACTTCGATGTGGAAGTGCAGGATCTGCGGGACTTCGCCGCCTTTTTGCGCGGCACGCTCAACGCCTGAGGAGGTCAAGGGTGCCGGGGTTGAAGGTGCGAGGGCTCACCGTGTGGCTGCAAGGCGCTCTCCTGGCGGCGCTGGCCGCAGGCTCATTCGTTATAACCAAGCGCACCGTGCCGCCCACCGTAGGGGTTGATTCGCCCATCTTTTCGGCGCTTGTGGTGGCGCTGGGCGGGAGCCGGGGCATTCTGGCGGAAATTCTCTGGCTGCGCATCGGGGATCTGCAGCAGCAAAACCGTTATGCCGAAGTGGTGCCGCTGACCGATCTGCTGGTGGTGCTAGATCCGGCCTCGGAGGATGCCTGGGCTTACCATGCGTGGAACCTTGCTTACAATATCAGCACGGCGCATACCGCGCCCGAAGAGCGGTGGCGCTGGGTGCGGCGTGGCATTGAGCTGCTGCACCGGGGGCTGCGCGTCATGCCCGAATCAACTACGCTCCTGCGGCAGATGGGCTGGCTCTTCGAAAGCAAAATCGGGGGCGATCTCGACACGGCCTCAGCCTATTACCGAGCCCACCTTTCAGAGCTGGGCCGCCCGGAACAGGCTGATGCCTTTGCCGCCGCTGCAGGGCTCGCGCCGGATTGGGACGACCCACTGGTGCACGCCCTCTTCTGGTATTGGCGCGCCGGAGACGCCTACGACACGCTTCGTGTTTTGACCGTCTGCCTGCGACACAGTCAAACTCCCGCAGTCTGGCTCCCCTTTTTCACACGCACGGTGCGCGCGGCCTGGCCGGATCTGGCTCCGCAGCAGGCCGAGCAGGTGCGCTCCGTTGTGCGGGCTCTGGCGCAGCGTCACCCCACACAGGCCGCACTGAAAACGCTTCTGGAGGAGATTTGGCAATGATACGAACCGTTGGGAACCTGGTGGTGGCCTTTGACTGTGAGTGGATTCCAGACCCCAACGCGGCGCGGCTGCTCTTTCCCGAAGCCGCCGCCCTCAACGATGCGCGGGCACGGGACGTGCTGTGGGCGGCCAATGGCGCCACCGAGGCCGAGCCGCACCCCTTCGTCCGCCTCATGCAAAGCCGCGTCGTTTCCATTGCCATGGTTCGGCGGGCTGCACCCAAAAACCCGGGCGAAGCGCCCACGCTGGAGCTCATCTGGCTCCCCGGAGACCCGGAAAATCCCCGCAGCCGGCAGGAAGCCAACATCATCAGCCCCTTTCTCACCGCTATCGGCAAACGCAGCCCGCAGCTCGTCGGGTTCAACTCCAAACACTCGGATCTGCGCATTCTGGCTCAGCGAGCCGTCGCCCTGGGAATCCCGGCCAAAGGGTTCCTTCACCGCCCGCCTAAACCCTGGGAAGGCAGCGACTACTTTGCCCGGGACAATGACTGCTCAGTGGATTTGATGGAGCTGCTGACCGCCGGAGGCTCCGGACGCGCCGGCGCTGTGAGCCTTCACGAAGCAGCCGCACTCTCCGGCATCCCCGGGAAGTTCGACACGCACGGCGATGCCGTTTTAGACCTGTGGCTGGCCGGGCGTTTCCGCGACATCGTGGAATATAACTGTTTCGATGCGCTCACCACCTATCTGCTCTGGCTGCGCATGGCCTGGGTCAGCGGCCACTTTGCCAACGATGAATACGAACAGGAGCAGGAGTGCCTCCGCCAGATGCTTATGCACCAGGTTGAAGAAAAAGGTCTGGACTTCCTGGAGCGCTACCTGAACGAGTGGGATCGCCTCACCTCTCTCAAAGAACGGTTGTGCGCTCTGGCCGCCGCCGAAGGCCGCCCGCCCCTTCCAACCCAACCCAAAGGAACTCCCGCATGATAACCGATTTGGCCTTTGTTCTCTGCGCCGGCCTGGGTACGCGCCTGCGCCCGCTGACGCTCGCCACCCCCAAGCCCCTCATCCCCATCTGGAACCGC
>CALBHX010000097.1 GCA_937892925.1 uncultured Lentisphaeraceae bacterium | reverse complement strand
TTCCGCATTTTGCCTGCCGGCAGGTATCCTCCGCCCTCTCAACGCTCCACTCTAAACACTCCGCTCTAAGCTCTCAGTTCTCAGTTCTGGATCCGCCGCGCTCCTGCGCGGAAGATACAAAAAAGCGCGGCCGCCCCGAAGGGCAGCCGCGCCGATAGGAGACCCACCGATTCGGGTTTACTTTGTCTCAGCTGTTGGGGTTTCAGCGGTCTTTCCGGCCTCGGCCGCCTTGGCCTCCAGCTCCGCCGCGCGCTTCTGGAGCTTCTCCGCTTCCTTCTGCATCCACTCGGCGCGTTTGCGCATCATTTCGGCGCGCTTGGCCGGGGGCAGCTTCTGCAGCTGTTCGGCATTCGGGCGGCGGCCCATCCGGTTTCCGCCGAAGGGGCGGCCTTCCGGTTTCGGGCAGGCGCATTCCCCTTCGCAGGCGCAGGGCTTCTCCGCGCCGGGCTTAGCGCAGGGCTTGCAGGCAGGCGGGCAGGCACAGGGCTTGCCCGATTCCTTTGCGCCGCAGGTGCTGGCCTCACCGCAGGGGCATGGGGCGCCCTTCCCGCGAGGCGTGCAGCACCCCTTCTTGGGAGCGGGGCGCGCCTGGCAGGCCGCGTCGTCCGGGGCGCAGCATGTCTTTTCTGCCGAGGGGGCAGCCCCCTGGCTTTCGGACGCTGGCTTTTCCTGGGCGAACACGCAGGCCGCGGCCGTCAAAACGGCGCAGACAAATAATGTTTTCATGGTTTGGTTTTCCTTTCTCGTGTTGAACAACCGGCACCGGGGGCATGGACGCCCACGCTTCCCCGCACCGGCAAGCTTTTTGATTGGCCGCCGCCGAGAAGAGCCCCGCGCCGACCAGTGCCGCAAAAGACATCCCCACCGCCGCCGCGGGCAGCACCTGCCGCAGCCGCGCCCAGCGCGAAGGCCGCCTGACCGCCCCCCCGCCCAGCAGCGCGCACACCTCCGCCACGCTCGGGAAGGTCAGCGAATAATAGATCTGCCGGCCGCGCCGCTCATCGCGCACAATCCCCGCCTGGCGCAGCTGCGCCAGATGCTGGCTCACGGCCGAAAGCCCCCCTTCCACGCCGTCGGCCAAATCGGCCACACAGCGCTCTCCCTCCGCCAACGCCTCCACAATCCACAGGCGCGTCGGGTGCCCCAACGCTTTGAAAATCTCCGCCCGGAGCCTGAGCGATTCCGTCTCGCGTTTTGTCATAGCCCTTCCGCCTCCTTTCAACATTTCATAGAATACTAAACTATTATTTCCCCTGCAAGCCCCCTTTTTACGTGCTTTCTTCCATATGCACCGCGCCCTGTTCCGCACGTGCAACCCCGCCGCGGATCGCGGTTCCGGCACACCCCGCATGGGGAAAAAACCGCCGCAAGCCCTCCCCCGCTCCCCGGCTTCCGCCTCAGATTCTCGCCCCTCGTAAACGATACGCCCAAAAAACAGCATGCGCTCCTAGCGTTTCAGCCCACATGTGCCAACCACCTCCCCGTGCAAGAGTACAGGCTCGCGCGGATGGGGTGATTTTTCTCCAGTCGCCCGCACCCCATGCGCAGCTCATGCAGGAGAGCAGCTCCGCACCCCTGCCTCAGCCGCCCGGCCTTCCACCGAGCGCACAGACCGCGCCGCCCGCAACCCTCAAGCCCCCGCGCGGCCGGGTGTGCGCCCCGCATGGCACACGGCTAACAGCTGCTGACTGAAGACGTTGTGCAGGCGCTCCGGGTTTTTGCGGCACCCATGCGCCAAGGGTGCGTTCGGGCGATGGCTCCCTATCCGGACGCCCCGGCCGGGCGGCAGATTCCGCACGGCGGGTTCACGCCGGAGCCGCAGAAAGGAATCGATCATGGCAGACATGATGAACAACAACACCGCCCCCTCCCTGGAGCAGGTCCATTATCACGTGGCGCTCAACCCCGCCGCCACCAAAGCCGCCGGGCACCCGGTCTACACCGGCGTGGTGGATATCAAGGAAACTTACAACACCGCCGATGTGGCCGAGCGCATGGTGAGCGAAGGGTGCGCCGTCAAGGCCGCCACCATCCGCCTGGTGCTCTCGGAGTTCGCCGAGCTGGTGGGCAAGCTCGCCGGTGAAGGGCGCGCCATCAATATCGGCGGGCTGGTGCGCTTCGCCCCCGCGGTGCGCGGCGTCTTTGAAACGGAAGACGCCCCGTGGGATGCCGCCAAGCATACGCTGGTGGTGAACGCCTCCGCCGGGAGCCGCATCCGCTCCGCCGCCGCCCTGAGCGCGGTGCAGCGCGTGAACGGCGTGGTCTTCCCCACCCTGACGCGCCTGGTGGATCTGGCCACCTTTAAGGACGACACCATCACCTCGCGCGGCGATATCTTCGTCTTCGGCACCAAGCTGACGTGGGACGACACGCAGAAGGATGAGGGCTTCTTCGTGAACTATCTGGGCGTGGAATCGCGCTGCCAGATGCTCGAAAGCGTGCAGGACCCCACCTGTGCCGCCCTGCGCACCACCCAGCCCTACGCCACCGATGGCGACCTGGTGGAGCTCTTCTTCCGCACCCGTATGGGCGGCACCACGCTCCGGCAGTTCAAATATCCGCGCCGGATTGACTCCGCCACCGAGAAGGAAGACGAGGCCGGCACAACGGAAAACACGGAAAACCCGTAACCGCCGCCCCCACCCGCCCACGCCGCCACCCGCGGCGGGGCGGCGGGCTGACGCTCCGGCGCGAACACCCGCACCCGGAGGCTTGCCCCGCCTGAACCGCTCAGGCCGCGGCAGCCCCGCCCGGAAAGGAGGTGATCGGCCATGGAGAGCAACCCGTTTGTGGCCATCCTGCTGGAAGCGCTTCGCAGCCTGCTGCGCGCGGCGCTGGCCTTCTTCAGCGACTAACCGCACCCCTCCGGGATGCCCCTGCACCCCGGAGGGGCTTTCAGAGCCCCCGCTCCTTGAACCCCTTTTGGAGATGTTCCCGATGCTCAACCGATTCAATCCCGAGATTCTCTATGCCTGCCCGCTAGCGGCCGATCGCCCCTGGCGGGGCTTTCCCGGCGGCCTGCTCTTTGTGCGGACGCCGCCCCTGCCGCGCACCTGCGGCGAGCTGCGCCTGAGCGTGCGGGCGGTGATCTGCCCCGCGCCCTGCCGCCGCTTCACCCTGCGCCCCCTGCAGGTGAGCGAAGAGGGGCTGCTCGTCTTCCGCCTACCCCGCGCCATCCCCCCGCAGAGCCTGCTGGCCCTGCGCCTCTGCCTCGACAGCCGCGCCGGCGCGCCCAAGTTCCTGCGCGTGCTCCCCGCCGAGGCGTTCTAACCGCGCTGCCGCAACACACGCACTAAAATAAAGCTTGCCCCCCCCCGAGACTTATGCTATGTTTTCGGTGTTGTTGGGAAAATCTCCCAACGGACACAGAGGGAAAAATAATGAAACATGGAATCATGTGTTTAACATTGGCGCTCGGCGCCTTGTTTGCAGCAACAGCGCAGGCGGTTACGTATACCTGGACGCAAGTAGCCGACGGCGCGGCCAGCGCAGGCTCGCAGCAGGCACTTAATCTGTATGCCAACAGCTCGGTTACCTATGCCGCCTCGATCACCTACGGCGCGGCGGTTGGCTCCGGCACGCTCCTTTCCATTGGTAAGGGCTCCAACAACTGCCTCTTCAGCGTGGGGCTGGATGCTTCCGGCAATTATGTGCTCACCACCAGCACCTCAGGCGGAACGCTCACCGCCGGCACCACCGTGGCCGCCGCCGCGGATAAGCGGCAGACGGTCGCCCTCTCCTGCTACCGCTCCAGCGGCACCCAGATGGGCACGGTGGTGCTGAGTGTGGATGGCGTGGTGGTAGCCACGCTGACCAGTGCCACAATTACCAGCGGCCCCATCAAATGGGCAGAGTGGGGGCGGAAAGTCGGCAACGCGGATGCCTACACCGGCTCGGCGGAATATGACGCGTGGTTTACGCAGGGCGATGGGCAGGATTATCTGCTGGATGCAGCAACCATCCAGAAAGAAGTGGACGGTCTGCTGATACCGGAACCGACGGCTTTGGCACTGTTGGCTCTGGGCGCGGCCGCTCTGGCGCTTCGGCGGCGGGCAGCCTAACCCGCAAAAACGGACGGGTACTCTCACGGGGCGGGGAACCGCCCCGTTTTGTTTTTGGCGGATGCGCCAAGCCGAATCCGTCTATCCGCCCCGAAACCCCAGCCGAAC
>CALBHX010000096.1 GCA_937892925.1 uncultured Lentisphaeraceae bacterium | reverse complement strand
TTCCCAGCTTCGGAAACAACCCGAGGGCTTCCCCCCTATTCCAGGACTGATGGAAGGTATGCCCTTACCGGAAGCATACTTCGATGAGGCTGGGCGAATCGAGTTCAAACACGCCTGTACCCGAGTTCTTACCCGCGCAGAGGATGCCTTCGTCCGCTTGATCTGCCGTACACCCAATATGCCCACCCGTTATCTGGAAGCACGACTTGCCAAGTTCGGAAACGAAAGCGTTTTAGTCGTTTTCACCGACATTTCCAGCCGCGTCCGAGAGGCTCATCGCCAAGTATTAGCCGATGTTCGTCAGCGCCAGATCCGCCAACGTACTCAAATGAACGACTTTGCCCGCTTCCTGGCGCACGACATCAACAACACCGTGACCATCATTCGGAACACACTGGAGCTCATCCAGCCAAATGACTTGGGAGCCTTCCAGTCTGCCCGCCAAACCATTCTTGCCGCCTGTGAAAAGAGCACCCTCCTGGCGCAAAACCTCATGGACTCCGCCGGCGACCTGAAGCTCAAATGCCGAAGTGAAAGTCCTGCCGCGCTGCTGCATGCGCTAGACGTCTTCTACAGAAAGACCCTTCCAGCCAATATTACGCTTCAGGTAGAGCTGCCGCCGCCTTGCACAAATCCTGTACTGGTCGATCCCATCAACTTCTGGCGGATTCTCGCCAACCTTATCCACAACGCCGCCGATGCCTTACAACAAACCTCTGGAGGGATCATCCGCATCCACGCCGTCAATCATCTGCTCACTTCAGCAGAACGCGAACACTGTATTGTGAGCCCACCCATACGCGATGGAGAAGAAGACAAAAGTTTACCGGGTGTGATTTTTGAGCTCTCCGACAACGGTCCCGGAATTCCGAAATCTGTCCAGGAGCACCTTTTCGAACTCTTCGCTTCAACCAAACACGGAGCCCATCATCATGGATTTGGCATGTCCATTGTCCGAGCATTGATTGAAGCCCACGGCGGGGCACTTGTTTTCTACTCAGATGCTGCACATGGTACCGTTTTTCGGATATGGATGCCACGTAGTACCCTGCCCCCAACGTCCACTCCGCTGGCTCCATCTGTTCCGGGTGATGAACTGGATGATGAAACACGTAAATTGCTAACCGCCCCGCCAAAACCTGAGGGATTCAGTTGCCTAGTGGTCGATGACAACCCCTCCATTCGCCGAGTAACGCAAACACTCCTTGAACGGTTTTTTAAGGCAAAAGTGTCACTTGCCGGAACCGAAGTGGAAACGCTTGAAGCTATGCGGTTGAACCCCACCACACAGGTGATTCTACTGGATGCGCACCTGGGCAACCAGACTTCTCAGACACTCTGCGGACGCCTGCGCTCCGCTTACCCAAAAACGCACATTCTCATTACCTCCGGGCTCTCCCGCGAACACATCCAGTTTCTTTTTCATGAACAGCACCCTGACGGTATTCTTGTTAAGCCCTTCACCCTCACCGATCTTCAAACCCTGCTCGCCAGCGTGCTTGACACGCCTCCGAACGCATCCAAAGGAACACCATGTCAAAAGCCCTGATTGTCGATGACGAAGCTCGTATCCTCATATTGCTTGAGAGCCTGCTCAAAAGCGCCAAGTTCGACGTTGTTCCCGCCAAAGATGGTCCCGCAGCACTGGCAGCATTGGAACAACACCCCGACCTGGACTTTGTGCTGACAGACCTGAAAATGCCGGGAATGGATGGGCTGGAACTCTTTCGCGAGATTCATCAGCGCCGCCCCGGGATGCCCGTCATTCTCCTGACGGCCTATGCTTCCGTTGAAACGGCTCTCGAAGCCATGCGCATGGGAATTTTCGATTACATCACCAAGCCCTTCAACGTCAATGAGCTCATGGCCACCATTCGTGCTGCCGATCAGCGAGCTCAAAGCCACAAAACCCAGCTTGTAGCCTCCACACCATCCGACGAAACACGCGAGGCCGGTTGGGGAGACATGATCGCTACCGCACCCACCATGCAGCCCGTCTGCGAAACATTGCGCAAAGTCGCGCCGCATGCTATCACCGTGCTCATCAATGGCGAAAGCGGCACCGGAAAGGAAGTTATCGCCCGCACGTTACACACGCTCAGCCCCCGTGCAAAAGGCCCCTGGGTGGCCGTCAACTGTGCAGCCCTACCGGAGCAGCTCCTGGAATCCGAACTCTTCGGGCATGTAAAGGGGGCTTTTACCGGAGCCACGGCTGATAAAAAAGGACTGATGGAAGCGGCCAATGGCGGCACGCTCTTTCTAGACGAAATTTCTTCTATGCCGCTGAATCTTCAAAGTAAACTTCTGCGCTGCCTGCAAGAACGGGAAATCCGCGCCGTTGGCGGCCTGCAGGATATTCCCATAGACTTCCGCCTGGTGGCCGCCAGCAATGCCGATCTGGAACAACTGGTGGCCGCAGGCTCCTTCCGGGCGGATCTCTATTACCGCCTGGCCGTTGTCTCCATCACCTTACCCCCTTTACGCTGCCGTAAAGAAGACATTCTTCCCCTGGCGCGTCATTTCATTGAAACCGCACTGCCTTCCGACTCCCCGCGGCCGACTCTTTCCAACGGCGCAGCAGAAATTCTCACCCATTACTCCTGGCCGGGGAATGTACGCGAATTGGAAAATGTGATTCACCATGCGTTAGCCTTTCGGGAAGAAAGCGATGTTATCCTCCCCGCGCACCTGCCGTCCAAACTCGTAGCGGCCCTCTCGGCCATGAATACCACCCAAGGAGCCGCCCCGGCAGCCAATTCCGGAATGTATGGTGAAGCCTCTCTCAAAGGTTACCTTCGCCGGAAAGAGCGCGAATATCTCCAGCAAATTCTTGACCGCTGCAACGGTGATAAAGGCGAAGCGGCTCGGATTCTTCAAGTCTCTGTGGCCACCCTCTATCGCAAACTTTCCGAATAATCACCTTGGAAAAACAAGTATGACGCCCCATTTCACAGCTGTTTTGCGCCGCCTCTTGTCAAATGGCGCACCGAATCGGAAAATGCTTTATCACCCCTCTTTGTTAGGTTCAAGCCGGGTAAATCCTGAAGCCGGGGCGGATTCGAAGCAAAGCCGAGGCGGATTCGAAGCAAAGCCGGGGCGGATTCGAAAGCCTTTTTTTCGGAAAGCCGGGTTTACCCTAATTGAACTCACCGCCTCCGTAGCCATCCTCTGCCTGCTCTCCCTCTTCACGCTCGACAGCATCATGACTTATCGTCGTATCGCTGAAGAGAACAAGTGTCGTCTGCTGGCCGATGCCTACGCTTGGGACATTCTCTGGAAGCAATTCAACCGGCCATTTGATCATCTTCAATCCACCACCGATGTAACCTCCCTGCTCACGACGCTTCCCGCCGAAGAAGCCGCGCGTGATTTGCCCGACCTCTCCCATGATGGCCGCCTCCCCATCCACCGCTATCTCCGTATCCAACGTGATGCTGATACGTGTACACTGACGGTCAACGTTTACTGGCAAGTAGCCGGAAAATGGCGCAGCCTGTGGGAGGCTGGGTCTGATGACCCGAATGCCGAGCGTGTCCCCTACCGCCTTGTTCGCTCCTGCAATTCCCGAACTACGGAGTAACGATGAACTTGCTCAGCCTGTTTTCTCCCCGCTTGCACGCCTCCGAGGCATCCTCCACTCGGCGCAGAGCGTATTCTTCCCGTGCCGGTATCACCCTTATCGAGGTGGTCATGGTCTCTGCACTCGGCGTGCTTCTGCTGGGGCAAGTCATCAGTGTGGCGCTTAGCTGCCAACGAGCCATCGCAGAGATTATGGCCAATACAGAGCTTTCGATCACAATGCGGAATCTGCGCGACAAACTGCTCTTTCGGCTAGAGCCCGAAGACTCCCTTGGGCTCTTAGGTGTGCCCATCGATTCTGTTTCCAGTGAAGCCATTACCTTTCATGCCGTTGGAGAAGCCGATGCTTCCGAACGCCTTTCCTTTTCTGCCGCCTCCGGATTGATTTATGACGGAGCGGAAGAAGATTCCGCGCTGGAGCGCCGCTGGCTTGCCCCCAGCGCCCTTTCTGTTACTCCAGGTGATGCAACCGCCTTCCGTTGGAATGATGACCTCGATACGCTTTATCTGGAACTGAAGCTCTCTACCCATGACGACCGCTATGCGCTTACACAGCGCCTGGCCATCCCCCGATTCGGACGCGTTTTAAAATGACCCTATCTTTCCCTTGTCGCAAATGGAGCCACATATGAACACGTTTCTTCACGCCATCACGCATCAACAGCCACAACAGCGCAGGCGTGCCGGTTTTGTTTTCCCAACAGCATTGCTCTTCATGCTAATCATCGGTATTCTGCTTACTGGCGTAACAGGTTATGTCAGCATGGGGTCACGTGTCATGACCGAGCAAATCGCACGTACGCATTGCCGTCTCGCCGCACAAACGGCCATCGAAGACGCCAAACTTGCCATTTACGAAGGATTTCGTGAATACTACGTCAGAAACCGTTCCAAACCGCCACAAGTGCTGCTGTCATGGCTCAGCTCCAATGCCCAAAATCTCATTAAACTCCACAGTTCCATCACGCCTAATGAGGGCTGTACGCTCACCTATGACACAGCGGTGGACAATAACAATTACATCTCCACCCGCAAGCTGATAATGACTGTTCGTGTAACCGCCGCCAAAGCCTCCGCGTTCGGAAAGACCATTTCCCGTACGTTGGAAGAGACGTTCAGTATGGCGGTTGAACAATCCAAAGTATTCGACTATGCTTACTTCGTTAATTCGTTCGGCGTACTGCACTCCGGGCTCATCAACGGAAACGCCTACTTCAACGGCGATGCTGTCATCGGGCGACAACTCTCGTATTACAAATCTGATTTTGACTGCGTAATCAATGGCACCGTCTCAGCTGCAGCCAACGAGCGCACTGGAGCCCTTGGACAATTCAGCCTCTCGGATACTTCCGGCGGCTTTGCCTGGCCTCGCATGGAAAACTTGGAGGAATATCGAAAGCGGCAAGAACAAAACGGATTCACCCGTCCCACTTCCCCCGCCGATGATGCCCGGGAACAAGTTTGGCCCATGGGCTTTTCTGCCGGAAACACTTCCTCTGCAGATGCCCAACGGAACGAAGCGGCCTCCATCTTTGAACTTCCCTATCTGGGAGACCTTACCACCTATAAAGAACTCGCTCAAACCTCCGGCGGCACCTTATCTTACCCGGAGCTGATCTTGCGGGACGAAGATATTGCCGGAAAGGTTGATGCAGGCCCAGAGGGTCATGTCTATTATAAACAGGGTGCGCGCAAATCCATCAAGGCCGTCTGCTCAAAAAAAACTCCCGGGCCTTCCGGTATCTCCGGCGGGGCTGATGCCGGCTGCGTAATGATGTACGGCACCAAAGAAAATCCTATCCGAATCAACGGCCCGGTGGTGATTGAAGGCGATGTGATTATTGGCGGATATATCACAGGGCAAGGGTGTATCTACGCCGGGCGAAACATCCACTTCGTAGACAACATCACCTACGTCAACCGCCCCAATTGGTCAAACTCCCCCAAAGACCCCGTTGGCACCGCCGAGAAAAATGCCAAGGCCGACCTTGTCGGATTCTGTGCAAAAGGTCTCGTTACCGTTGGGCCCGCAAATAACCCAAATGGAAATGCATATATGGTCGGCCCTGCATATTGGCAATGGGCACTCTCTAATCAAGGAGATATTTCTTATTCTGTGGATGAATCTGACGCCTCAATCGGCTATCCCGCCGGAATTTTCAACGGCGACTACGCCCAAAAAGACGGTGCCAAGCGGGTTGATACCATCTTCATTGGAGAAGATGGCGAGCGCAAAGTCACTTATGCCGATCGACACTTCTATGAACCTTCCGTTGAGCCCAAGTATATCAGTTATGCCAACCTCAAAATGGATACTATCGACGGTGTCATCTTCACCAACCATGCCATCCTTGGTGGAACATTCAGTTATACTGGTCTTGCCGTCAATGGAGCCTACGTGGTTCGTAACCAGGGACTTTTTACCATGTTCGGCGGCTCCAAATTTAATTGGGATATCCGCCTGGGATCCGAGAGCCGTGAGAATCTCAAAAATCCCATCTACTTGCCCATGACCATCGACCGACCGCGCCTAATTGCCTGGCGTGAACTGGTACCGGAATCCAAGGATTGACCCATCCCATGAAGTACTTCTCCCCTCTGTTTCTCTGGATCCTCTTATGTGGTGCTGGCCATGCGAAGCTCTTTGCCGATGAAATCATGCCCCCCCCCGCTCTTCTGAAGGATCCCAAGCTGCTTCTGAAATGGCAAACCCAACAGCAGCAACAATCTGAATCCTTCCAACAACTCCGCCAACTTCGCGAACAGGCCGCCGAAAGAAAGGCTGAATACGAAACAGCCAAAATCGAATTCAATGCTCAAAACACAAAGCTCCTACGCCTCTCGCCCGCCCAAGTTCACGCTTGGCAAACAGCAGAGGTCAAGGATGACGCTGCTTATGCCCGCATTCTCTCTACGCCTGAAAATGTCAACGAAAAAGTCTCCTCCAATCGAACTCCGACGCCGCCAACCGCGCGTCGATGGATTGCCCTTGGCGCCACGTTTCTCATTCTGCTGGCTCTAACCATCCACAAATACTGCCATTCCTCACGAGCTCGCCGATGAAACCGCCCAAACACTACACCTCTTTCGCCGAAGCACTCAAAGCCTGTTCCCTGTTCCCCGAAGACCAGTTGCAGGAACTTGTGCAAAAGGCGCACACGGAAAAGCTCCCACTTGAGAAGCTAATTGCAGCCGAAAGCATTCTTCCCCCGCAAGCACTCACCTGCGCGTTGGCTACCTACTACGGGATGCCTCCCATTTCTCTCAGTCCAGACTTCAAAGTCTCCGATCGCTTACTCGAACTCGCCCCATGGGAGTTTTGGCGCAAAGCCAAAGCCCTCCCGCTGGAAAAGGTCGAACGATTCCTTTCCGTAGCATTCGCCGATCCTTCCGATCTGCTGATGCAGGATGAAGTCGCCGCAGCCACACGACTCCGTGTTCTTCCGCTGGCAGCCGTCCCCGAAGAGCTCGATGCGCTCTTTAACGCACTGGAAGCCAAACGCCAGGCCAACAATCCCATGCTCGCGATGGAAAACGTCATGCGATTGGACGAGGAAGACCTAGAAGTCGCCGGCGGCACAGAAGAAAAACAACCCGAAAGCCTCGATAAAGCCATCGAAAACGCCGATGGCGCCCCTGTCATCCGCATGGTAAACATGATCATGCTTGAAGCCCTGCGAACCGGCGCCTCCGATATTCACTTTGAGGCCATGGAAAAGAGTTCACGTCTACGCTACCGTATCGATGGCGAGTTGGTTGAACGCCCCGCACCACCTAAAGCCTTGCACGACGCAGTTGTCTCCCGCATAAAAATCATGTCCGAGCTCGACATTGCCGAGCGCCGAGTTCCTCAAGATGGCCGTTTCAAAATTCGTGCGCTAAATAAAGAGGTCGATATCCGCGTGAGTATTCTCCCCACCATTCACGGCGAAAAAGTGGTGATGCGTACTCTCGACAAAAGTAACCTCGCCCCCAGCTTGGCCTCTCTTGGCCTTGACCCAGTAGCCTATGAAGCCATGAAATACGCCATCGATCAGCCCCATGGCATCATCCTTGTTACCGGCCCCACGGGTTCCGGAAAAACCACCACCCTCTATTCCTGCCTTCAAGATCTTAACACCCCCAACGTCAACATCGTTACTGCCGAAGATCCCGTAGAATACGAACTCCCTGGCGTCAATCAAGTTCACGTTAATCAACAGGTTGGTCTCACCTTCGCCTCTGTATTGCGTTCCGTTCTCCGCCAGGATCCGGACATCGTTCTAGTCGGTGAAATCCGCGATGGCGAAACCGCGGACATTGCGGTCAAGGCAGCCTTGACCGGCCACCTCGTTCTCTCTACGCTTCATACCAACACGGCTATCGGAGTCATTGCCCGCCTTATTGACATGGGCATCCAGCCATTCATGCTCGGTTCATCCCTTATCTGTGCCCAGGCTCAACGTCTCTTCCGACGCCTCTGCCCCGTCTGTAAAGAGCCTTGTACCGAGCTTGATGCCGATGTTCTACGGGTCAATCATATCGATCCTACCCTCTTTGAAGGTGCCACACTCTTCCAGCCAGGGCACAATCCCAACTGCCCAAAATGCCACGGTTCCGGTTATAAAGGCCGCGGCGCCATCATGGAAGTGCTTCCAGTTTCTGAATCCATCCGCAATCTGATCATTCGCGGTGCAAGCTCCGAAGAGCTTAAGGCCGCAGCCATCAAATCCGGCATGGTCTTCCTAAAAGAAGCCGGCCTCGGGAAAGTTCGCCAAGGCGTCACCTCCCTCCAGGCCGCCCTCGAAGTAACCGGTGGTGAAGACTAACCCCACTCCCCCCATGTTCAAAGGAGCTCCTCATGGCAAACACTAAAACCAAGCCTCGCGGGAAAGTATCCGGTGCCAAAGCCATCCGCAAGAAAGACCTCGTACCCTTCACTCGGCAAATCGCCGGCATGCTCCGTGCCGGCATGTCTGTTCTCGCAGCCCTCTCCACCCTCGAAGAACAATGTGAAAACCAAAACTTCAAAGCGGTTTTGCGGCAATTACGCGAACGGCTGGAGAGTGGCGAACCCTTCTCCACCGCATTGGCCGATTTTCCAACCATCTTTGACGAAATGTATGTAAACATGGTTGCCGCCGGAGAACGAAGCGGACAATTCGCCGATGTATTGGCACGCCTCGCCGAGATTCTTCAATCCTCCGCACGCCTCGCCCGTAAAGTCAAATCCGCCCTGACTTACCCAACCGTTGTTCTTTGTATGGCGCTGCTCATTGCCGGCGCCCTCATCACCTTCGTTCTGCCCACCTTCGTGGAAATGTTCGGCGACTTCGGTGCGGAACTCCCCGGCCTCACCCAATTCCTCATGGATCTCAGCGACTTCATCCGCAACTACTGGTATCTCATCCTTGGCTGCGGTATCGCGGGCGTCTTCCTCTTCAAAAAATGGAAGAACACCCCCGCGGGGCACTTCGCATTCGATCGATTCCGTCTCAAGATGCCCGTCTTTGGCATTCTCAACTTAAAAGTCGGAATCGGGCGTTTCTGCCGCCTCTTCGCCCAAATGCTTAATAGCGGCGTTCCCATCGTTGAAGCGATGGAAATTGTTGCCGGCTCACTTGGAAACGTTGTGCTTCAAAACTCCATCCTCAAGGCCAAAGAAGAAGTTGAACAGGGCAACACGTTGGCTGCTTCCTTGGAGGGGAAACCCTTTATGCCCATTCTCATGCTCCGTATGATTGCCGCCGGAGAAAAAAGCGGACGTGTTGATGAAATGCTCAGTAATATTGCCGATTCCTATGATGAAGAAGTGGAAACGCTCCTGGCCACTCTCACCTCTCTTCTGGAACCCTTCCTGATGGTCTTCCTTGGCGCCGTTATCGGAACCATCGTTATCGGCATGTTCATGCCTATCTTCAAACTCGGCACCGTAGTCGGCGGATAACAACACCCCATCCGCCCTTCCAACACCCATGCGCCCCTTCTCCACAATCCCTGTGGAAAAAGGGGCGCATTGCCTTACTCCTACTCCTCCCCCCGTTCATCTTGATCATACATTTTCCGCCATGACATATGTAAGACACTCGAAACAAGATGAAACGAAAAAACATCGATATACCTGTAAGACAACTTATGGACTTTATAACAACAGCCGTAAATAAGCTGTAGAGAATGAACAAACAGATAAAAGGTTGGCTCACCACCACTGCCAACTGACATTATCAGACAAAACGACGCATCGTTGCCCCCCGAACTTCACACCGCAGCACAACAACCCTCACATGAAACAAAGGCTATCCTTCCCGTTCCAAGACACGAGACCTTCCCATTCTAACTCAATCCGTACCTAACATCAAAAGCCTCACTGTAACCCAAAACAAACATCCACCTCAACAACTAATACCACACCCAGAAAGTCTTTGCCGTCTTCTCCAAAACATCAAAAAGATCTCAAAACCTTCTATACGAAAAAGAAGCAATTCCGAAACACTGCGTTAAACGTATTGGTGCCAATGCATATGTGTCCGCACGACACCAAACGCCCAAAGCTCAGTATGCCGCCAACTCCCGGAAGAGAATCACAAGACACATGTGCACCGGCATCTCTCCAATTTGTCTCACCCCTTCAATGTTCCTCAATTTCATATAAAATCAAACAATACTCACAACCCTGTTTCCCCAATCCTCAAGACCCTATGAAATCAGCGTTCACTCACCCTTAAAGCCTTGGAACGACTTTATAACCCGTATAGCCCAAGCCTCGTCATCGAATCTTGAACTTACTACCCAGACCCTGCCACTTGTCGCTCCCAGTGCTCATACGTGAATTAGCAAACTTCAATAGTGGAAATCTAAACAATAATCGTTTATTCTATTCTTATTCCACTGACGTTACGAATCAAGCACCTCTGGAGGTTTTCATGAAAATATTCCCCGTTATAACCGTAAGTCTTGCCATATCAATCCTTATCGGATGTGTATCCGGTCCCGCCCCAACCTCCTCCATCCCAGAAAGCCGTGCCACTATCCCAAGCAACCGCCTGGGCACCAAGTGGTGGAAAAATCGCCTAGAAGCCAAAGAGGCGGAAGCTAAAAGCCAACACGACACTGTTTTCATCGGCGATTCCATCACGCACAACTGGGATGCTGTCGCCCCAGATTTGCAGAAACAATACTTCGGTAATGTCCTCAATCTCGGATTCAGCGGCGATCAAACGCAAGATGTTCTCTGGCGTATTGCCCGCATTGATTGGAAAACTGTCGCCCCGAAACGCATCATGCTCATGATCGGCACCAATAATTCCGGAAAAGGTGAACAACCCGAGAACACCCTCAACGGCATCCGCGCCATTCTTCAAGTTCTGCGCACCTCCTGCCCTGACGCCAAGATCACACTCCTGGCCATCTTCCCGCGCGGCAACAACAGTCAAGATATTCTACGTCAGCGAAACAATGCTATCAACGCCGAACTGCCTACGTTGGCCGATGAACGGCATATTTACTTCCGTGACATTGCGCCATACTATCTAATGCCCGATGGCGACACCCTCAATACCAAACTTTTACCCGACCGCCTTCACCCCAATAAAGAAGGCCATCGTCTCTGGGCCGCCGCCATCGCACGCGATTTCCTCAACGACTATCAGTGATTCTCACCCGCGCTGTGCGCGGCATTCAGCCACTCGTGCACCACGCCGGCATCTGAAAACGGATACCGGTGCCCCTTTATTTCCTGATAGGTCTCATGTCCCTTCCCCGCAATCAGCACCACGTCCCCCGGAGCCTGCATAGCCAATGCCGTCCCAATCGCTGCCCGCCGTTCCACAACCACCTGAGGTTTCAAACGAGAAAATCCAGGTAACATATCCCGAATAATCGCTTCCGGCTCTTCAGATCGTGGGTTATCCGATGTTACAACCGCCACATCCGCCAAGGCATCCACCGCCCTGGCCATATTAGGTCGCTTAGTTCGATCCCGATCACCCCCACAGCCAAACACACAAATCACACGCCCCTGTGTAAACTCCCGCACCGTAGAGAGGACATTCCGCAAGGCATCATCTGTGTGGGCATAATCTACAAATATTCCCGGCGCCACCGCTTCCAACCTTCCCCAACATGGTTTCACCCCAGTAATCGCCGCAGCGATTGCATCCACTGACACCCCAAGCGCAAAAGCCGCCGTAGCCGCCGCCTGAAGATTCGCTAAATTATACCGCCCACATAGCGATGAACTAAAAGCCAAATGCCTGCCACCCAATGTCATCTCAGCACATATTCCCCCTACTGAAAAAGTGGCTCGAAGTGAAGAAGGCGCATACGGGAAAAGATTCTTTCGTCCCTTTGCCTGTAATAAAGACAAAAGGCGCTGCCCATAGAGATCATCCACATTAATCACCGCAGCGGCTTCTGGATGTTCTAAAAAAAGCCGCGCTTTCACAGAAAAATAAGCCTCCATTGTGTGATGATAGTCCAAATGATCCTGCGTCAGATTCGTAAAAACAGTCGCGGAAAATCGACATGCCCCCACACGCGACTGATCAATCGCATGGCTAGAAACCTCCATCACCGCCGCTCGACACCTTGACTGAACCATAGACGACAACGCCGCCTGCAACGTCCGCGCATCTGGCGTAGTACGCTCCGCCGCCGCCTCATATCCCGGCCACTGAACCGCAACCGTTGTCAGTAACCCTGGAAGTAGCCCCCCTTGCGCCAACATATCACGCAGCAGCCGCGCAGTCGTCGTCTTTCCGTTCGTCCCTGTAATTCCACAAAGCAATAACTGTTCCGAAGGGCGTCCAAAATGTTCAGCACACGCCTCCGCAAAAGCCTCACGCGGATGTTCCACCCATCGATCACACCCCTCACACGCCCCCCACACAGCCGCAGCACCTCGAGCTCGCGCATCAGCAACATAGCGGCTTCCATCCTCATACGTCCCTGGAATGGCAACAAAAAGCGCGCCAGGCGAGACCTGGCGCGAATCACACACCACGTCTGAAAACGTCTGTTTAATCATAACGCACCCCCTTCTCCTAATAAAATGTAACCCCTATCGGCCGGATCGACTCGGCTTGGCAGCTGTCCGCTGCTGTCGCCTCCAGGCTTCCCGTAACTCATCTTCATCTGAAACTTCCGCCGAAGCCTCACGAGACTCCGCCGCTGGGTTTGTGCGCACCACTGACGTTTGTCGTGATTCTGCACCCACCCTCGCCTGAACACACAGGGCTTCTGGAGGCGTACCTACGGCAACTGGACGCCTCCCAACAGCAGGAGAAACGTAATGCCCCTCCTCGTATGCCTCCTGTTCGGCTTTCAAACGTTCAATATCCCGTAAAGATGCATCACCCGTTAAAACTTCCAGTGGCTGCTCCGACACAAGAGTACTTGCCTTCCCTGTAACCGGATCCAGCGTCGTAACTGTGGCGTGAGGCGTAGAAAAAAAGCTGAACTTATAATGTTCTGCACGCATCATCTGATCCGTCACATACTGACGAAGCTCCACCATCTCAGGTGCATCTGCCAACCCATGCAGCCGGACGAAAATCGGATCCTGTGGACGTGTTGAAGATCGGCGGATAAGCGAACTCAATTCCCCCATTTTTATCGGCTTTCCATATACACGCACCTCTCCGGATGGATACACATCCACTTTCGCCTCATCCGGACTTAACGCACGCAACGTTGGCCCCGTACACCCCATAACGAAAGTCATTGTCCAAACAATGCCCCCGTTAAACAAAACAAACCAAACATTTCGCATACCGTATTACCTAACCATGAAAACTCATCAGCCAGACGTCAGATCACCGCAAACGCCTGCTCCAAATCTGCCAACAGGTCATCCACATGTTCAATCCCAACAGAAAGGCGAACCATCGTAGGAGAAATCCCTGCCTTTATCAACTGTTCATCCGTTAACTGACGATGTGTCATACTCGCCGGATGAAGCACGCACGTGCGAGCATCCGCCACGTGCACCACAATCTTAATCAACTTGAGATGATCCATCAGCTTCATGGCATCGTCACGCGTTCCCTTTACACCAAAAGAAATCACCCCAGATGCCCCTCTTGGCAAATACTTCCGTGCCAAAGCGTGATATTTATCGCCCTTCAGCCCAGGATACCGCACCCACTCAACCTTCGGGTGATTGGCCAGCCACTCCGCAATCGTTTGCGCATTAGAACAATGCCGCTCCATTCGCAAAGGAAGCGTCTCAATCCCAATCCCAAGTAAAAAGGCATTCATTGGCGCAGCCTGTGCCCCCAAATCACGCATCAGTTGTGCACGCGCCTTAACAATATAAGCAGCCCTTCCAAAAGTCTCCACATACACAAGCCCATGATATGATGGATCTGGCTGAGTAAATTCCGGGAACCGACCAGACGCCGCCCAATCAAAATTCCCGCTGTCTACAATCACCCCTCCCAAACTCATCGCATGACCATCCAAATACTTTGTAGTCGCATGAACAACAATATCCACCCCGTGCTCAAACGGACGGCACAGGTAAGGCGTTGGGAACGTATTGTCCACAATCAGCGGCAACCCGTTCCGATGAGCAACCGCCGCCCAACGCTCCAAATCCAACACTGCAAGCGCAGGATTAGCCAACGTCTCTCCAAAAATCGCCTTTGTGTTTGGGCGAATCGCCGCCTCAATCTCTGCATTTGTTGCGTCCGGAGAAAGCCAGGTAAATGAAACCCCAAGCTTCTCCAACGTCACTCCAAAAAGATTGACCGTTCCACCATAAATAGCCGAAGAGGATATGATGTGATCCCCACTATGCGCAACATTAAGAATCGCCATCATACTGGCCGCCTGTCCAGCACTCGTTAGCATCGCGCCAACGCCACCCTCCAACGCCGCGATACGCTGTTCAACTGCATCCAATGTTGGATTACTCAGTCGAGTATAAAAATGTCCCCCAACCTTCAAATCAAATAAATCCGCCACATGTTGCGAGGAATCAAACTTAAACGTTGTGCTCTGGCAAATCGGCAAAACCCGAGGTTCACCATTCTTAGGTTCCCAGCCTGCCTGTACACATTTTGTTTCAAACTTCATAATTCTGCTCCAATCCTGCCATCAAAAGCGTCCACATTACAATCACAAGCAGGCACGTTTTATTCTAACACAACGCCACACCCCATCAAAGAAAAATGTAACAAAACACCTGAAGATTACCTATAAAAAATAACGGTTAAACATATTCTATCAAACCAAACAACACCTACCAAATTATCGATTGTCAAATCTTTCTATCAAAAAAACAACATGTTCCTACGTAAAACTTATCATCACACAAATGATACATACATAAACAATGATGCTCGTATAAACATCACGAAGAAACACATAACACATATTCAATCCGTTGGATTTCGTTGTGTTTCTCCCTTTCTTAGAAGGAGTGTCCCGATTTTCACCTAAGCCTCGGGAGGTCTTGTACTTGGAGCGGGTGGAAGTGCAGCCGTGATTTTTGGATTTCGGTTTAAGTCCTGGAGCGGGGTGTGCGCCCGTTTGCCGGGTTTGCGTTGGATTCCACGTCTGCGTCATAAGCGGGTGCGGTGTGGATGCGTGCGGTGCTGAGGGGTGCTTATATCTTTTCATCGGCGCGGTGCGGCTCGCGTGGGAGCCTGTGCTGAGCGGCGGGAGCAGGCCCGATTCTTCTGCCCATGCAATAGAGACATGGGCTCGGACGGATCGTGAAGCTTTTGGGTTCGCCTCAAGGGCGGGTGGGGTGCATCCTGGGGGGAAGAAAAGAAAAAGCCCCTGACTGCGGCGTGCAATCAGGGGCTGAAGTCCCGGCAACGTGCTACTCTCCCACGGGCGAACCCCGCAGTACCCTCGCCGATGAGGCCCTTCACTTCCGTGTTCGGGATGGGAACGGGTGTTTCGTCCTCTCTATGGCCACCGGGAAAACAACTGAAGTTTCTGGTTGGATGCACCGACTGAGCGGTGCTGTGCTTCTTATTGAAGTTATAACGGCAAGCCTGTGGGCAATTAGTATCGGTCAGCTGAACACATTGCTGTGCGTACACTTCCGACCTATCAAGGTTGTAGTCTTCAACCTGCCTTCTCCACTTACGTGGGGGAAATCTTGTCTTCGGGGAGGCTTGGCGCTTAGATGCTTTCAGCGCTTATCCGTTCCGCACATAGCTACGCGGCGTGTGCCACTGGCGTGACAACCGCAACACCATTGGTGCGTGATTCCCGGTCCTCTCGTACTAGGGAATCTTCCCGTCAAATTTCCTGCGCCCGCGGAGGATATGGACCGAACTGTCTCACGACGTTCTGAACCCAGCTCGCGTACCGCTTTAATTGGCGAACAGCCAAACCCTTGGGACCTTCTCCAGCCCCAGGATGCGAAGAGCCGACATCGAGGTGCCAAACCGCGGCGTCGATGTGAACTCTCGGCCGCGATCAGCCTGTTATCCCCAGAGTACCTTTTATCCGTTGAGCGACGGCGCTTCCACAAGCTACCGCCGGATCACTAGGTCCCGCTTTCGCGTCTGCTTGTCGTGTCCGACTCGCAGTGAGGCACACTTCTACCCTTGCGCTCGACGTGCGATTGCTGACCGCACTGAGTGTACCTTCGAACTCCTCCGTTACTGTTTAGGAGGAAACCGCCCCAGTCAAACTGACCCTCTGACATTGTCCAGCGCCCGGAAACGGGTCGCGGTTAGATGCCCAATGCGCAGAAACCGGTATTTCACTGATGCCTCCGACGCTCCTGACGAAGCGCCTTCCAAGGCTCCCGGCTATGCTACATACGGCGGATCGAGTACCAGTGTCAGATTACAGTAAAGGTTCATGGGGTCTTTCCGTCCTTCCGCGGGAATCCGGCATTTTCACCGGCATTACAACTTCACCGAGCTCCTCGTTGAGACAGTGCCCATATCGTTACAAGATTCGTGCAGGTCGGAACTTACCCGACAAGGAATTTCGCTACCTTAGGACCGTTATAGTTACGGCCGACATTCACGGGGGCTTTGGTTCGGAGCTTCGCCTTGCGGCTAACCCCTTGCCTTGACCTTTCCGCATTGGTCACTTGTCACACTCCATGTTTCCGCTTGCGCGTTTGCGGAGTGCTGTGTTTTTGTTAAACAGTCGCATGGGCCCATTTAATGTTCCCCCGAAGGGGACCCCTTCTTCCGAAGTTACGGGGCTATTGTGCCGAGTTCCTTAACGAGGTTTCACTCGCGCGCCTGGGTATCTTAGTACCTTCCCACCTGTGTCGGTTTTGGTACGGCTAAACTTGCAATCACTAGACGTTTTTCCTGGCAGCCGAGCCTAGACCCTCGGAGAGCGAACTCCCCTTGGCATCACCTTTCAGAAAACGGTTCGCGGATTTGCCTGCGAACCAACCTACGGGCTTACACCCCCTAATCCATCAGGAGGCGGTGTTAGCTTTCTGCTCGCGTCATCGCTCAAACTCGCAAGTCCAGTACAGGAATATTAACCTGTTGTCCATCGGCTGCGCCTTTCGGCCTGGCCTTAGGGACCGACTCACCCCGGGCGGACGAACCTGCCCCGGGAAACCTTGGGATTCCGGCGTCAGGGATTCTCACCCTGATTTTCGTTACTCATGTCCGCATAATCACTTCCAAACGCTCGAGCGCTTCTTACGAAACGCCTTCACCGCTGTTTGGAACGCTCTTCTACCACGCGCCTTACGGCGCATCCACGACTTCGGCATGGGACTTGACTCCCGATCATTTTCGGCGCAAGATCTCTCGACCGGTCAGCTGTTACGCACTGTTTAAATGATGGCTGCCTCTAAGCCAACATCCCGGCTGTTTGTGAAACCTCACATCCTTAGTGACTGAGTCCCATTTAGGGGCCTTAGTCGGTGGTCTGGGCTGTTTCCCTCTCGACTGTGAAGCTTAGCCCCCACAGTCTCACTCCTGGCGCTCGGCAGAGGGTATTCGGAGTTTGACAGGCGTCGCTAACCCGGCAGGGCCGCTAGTCCAATCAGTGCTCTACCCCCCTCTGTTGCCTTACCAAGGCTGCCCCTAAAGGCATTTCGAAGAGAACCAGCTATCACCCAGTTTGATAAGTCTTTCGCTCCTATCCACACGTCATCCTAAGGCTTTTCAGCGCCTACAGGTTCGGGCCTCCATCCCCTGTTACGGGGACTTCACCCTGCACATGGATAGCTCACTGGGCTTCGGGTCCACTCCGTGCTACTCAAACGCTCCTTTCGAACTCGCTTTCGCTGCGGCTCCCCTCTCGGTTAACCTCGCAACACAGAGTGACTCGCGGACTCATTATGCAAAAGGCAAACTGCAACGGCCATGACGACCGCCGCAATAGTTTTGTAGGCGTACGATTTCAGGTCTGTTTCACTCCCCTTCCGGGGTGCTTTTCACCTTTCCCTCGCGGTACTCGTTCACTATCGGTCACCATCGAGTATTTAGCCTTGGAGGGTGGGCCCCCCAGATTCGAACAGGGTTTCACGTGTCCCGTTCTACTTGGGATCCCGCTAGGCCTGAAGTCCATTTCGAGTACGGGGCTTTCACCCGCTATGGCCGAACATTCCTGATCGTTCCTCTATAGACTTCACGTGCCACACCGCGGTCCCGCAACCCCGGAGAGCAGGCTCTCCGGTTTAGGCTCCTGCGCGTTCGCTCGCCACTACTAACGCAATCTCGGTTGATGTCTTCTCCTGCAGGTACTGAGATGTTTCACTTCCCTGCGTCTCGCTCCAAACGGCCTATGTGTTCAGCCGCAGGTGACAGGGGGTAAACCCTGTCGGATTGCTCCATTCGGAAATCTCCGGATCACTGTGTGCTTGCCACTCCCCGAAGCTTATCGCAGCTTGCCACGTCCTTCATCGCCTGATGGTGCCAAGGCATCCGTCGTACGCCCGTATACGCTTAGCCGAACAACTGTCCTTCCGGACAATCGTCCCGCTCGGTTTACGTTGCATCTTCCCAGAAACATTCAATTGTCAAAGATCATAAATCCGCTCAAGCACATTGGTGGGCGTGCCTGGAATCGAACCAGGGACCTCGTCCTTATCAGGGACGCGCTCTAACCAACTGAGCTACACGCCCGCGTTGGGGCAAAGCCCCAGCGTCCTGGACGCTTGGTCCGAAAGGGGTGTGACAGGAAAAACCTGCGCCAAGTCACCTTGCCTCTCCATCACTGGAGGGCGGCTCCTTAGAAAGGAGGTGATCCAACCGCTGGTTCCCCAACGGTTACCTTGTTACG
>CALBHX010000095.1 GCA_937892925.1 uncultured Lentisphaeraceae bacterium | reverse complement strand
CGGTGCCCGTCCAGCCCGCTTCCGTGAGGCCGGAAACATTCGCCAACGGGTTGACGTTCGTATTGCCGCTATACGCCCCCGTTACCTTCAATGTCCCCGCACCGGTGATCGTTCCGGAAGTGCCCACGCCCGCCCGGTTGCTAATGGTGAGCGCGGCGCCCTCGGTAATTTCCGTGCCGCCGGTGTAGGTATTCGCGCCCGAGAAGGTAACCCCATTGGCCTGTTCGGAGACGCGCACAGCGATATTCCCCGAGATGACGCCGCCGACCAATACCGCGTGATTGCAGGCATACGTACTGTTAAACTGTTCGCCCTCCGCGAACTCCAGCACGCCGGAGGTTTCCCCCTCCGCCAACCCGATGGACGTATTCAGCTGAACAGGGCCAAACGCCGAGCCGTAGATTCGAACAGGGTTCTCATCCGTTGCCTGAACAAGCGTTACCGCTCCGGAAATCGTCCGCGGGCTGTTCTCGGTGAGCCCGTTGCCCAGCACCATCTTGGATCCGCCCTCCAGCCGGAAGCTGTTCAGTGAATTATCTTCGTTCTTGGCCCATGCCGTGAAGCGGACTTCCGTTCCGTTCTTGGCCGTAATATCCAATCGGGACGGCCGCGCCGCGTTTTCGCTGCCGCGCAGATGCAAGGCTCCGGCCTGCAAGGTGATGGCAGGCTCCAGTGCGCGATCCACCACCACCACCGCGCCGGCACCCGTCTTCACCACCGAGCCGGAGCCTGTAATTGCAGGCAGGGCAATGGCGTGCGCCGAGCCAAAGTTGTCCGGATTATCCACCACGGTCTCGCTGTTCAGCGTCAGCACCTTGCCTTCTTCAACCTGAATGGTTCCCGTTTTATCCGCAAGGGCGGCGATCGCTGCCGTTACATCCGTTTTGCAGACAATCACCCCGCTTACATTCAGCGCACTCCCCGCAAGGGTCAGCGTGCCGGAGCCTTCCACCGCCAGCCCGGCCGCCGTCACATCGGCATCCAGCGTGAGCGTTGTGTCTCCGGAAATGGAGATACGCGCATTGTCCGCCTCGGCGGGCACAGTGCCAGTTGACCAGTTAGCCGCCGTTGACCACCGATACGTGCCGTCCGCCGAAGCTTCTGCTGGCGTCCAAGTATTCAGCGGCGCGGTGTACGTGGTGCCATTCACCCCTTCGGTGATCGTTTCCCCGGCGGCATTCACAAAGGCG
Source organism: uncultured Lentisphaeraceae bacterium (assembly GCA_937892925.1). Classification (GTDB taxonomy): domain Bacteria; phylum Verrucomicrobiota; class Kiritimatiellia; order RFP12; family DVOR01; genus Spyradenecus. The sequence continues at coordinate 290 of CALBHX010000095.1, read as the reverse complement.
ATCGTGCCCTGCGCCTCGCCTTCGCTTGCCAACGTCACACCGGAAGCGGTGTAGCCCTCCAACACCTGCGCAGCGGAGAGCACCAGCTTCAGCGCGGCGCCCGCAGGCACCGTTACCGTGCCTTCCGCGCCGGCCGGAACCGTCAGCGTGCCCGTGGCGCCTTCCCCAAAGGCAAAGGTGGGCTTCGTCTCGCCAACCGTCGCGGAGCCCACGTCCAACGCTCCGGCCGTCAGCGTGATCGTGCCTGTAAAGCCGGAGAGATTGCCCGAGAGCTTCGCAGCGCCCGCACC
>CALBHX010000094.1 GCA_937892925.1 uncultured Lentisphaeraceae bacterium | reverse complement strand
GATCGAAGTGTTTGAGGAATTGTATCTGTTGTAATGTCTTGCGTCGATATGGACAGAACAGGTGGAAACGGAATGGTAAAACAGTCATGAAACACAAGGGAAACATTCCGTATTTGCTGCATTCAGAATTATAAACGTCATGAGCAGATATATGATTTCTATCCCGCATTGGTTAACTTTATTGACATGTAAGATTGACATGCTAGGTCTCCACATCGAATAAAATGTAACGAAGTGTTTCGCTTAAATCTAAATCAGGAAAATTATCTACAAGCCGGCATCTGAGGTGCTGAAATTTTACGGTATCTTTTAGTTTGGTTTGAACTTATAGTTGTAATACGGTAATTATGGATGAGAATGAATCTGTATTCTCTTGAGGAGACGAAGGGGAAGATAAATAAAAAACAAAGGCGTCATACGTTGGTATGTATGGCGCCCCTGATATTAATAAGTTGTTTTTATTCTCGAAGGAAATTAAAGGCGTTTCTCGCCGTTGATGAAGACAGCTTTTACGTCAAAAGTCTCATCATCCAAAGCGGTGATATCGGCAGTATACCCAGGCTCAATACATCCCAAGGCGTCTTCCAACCCATGTTCCAATGCCTGGTTATAGGAGGTAGTCTTGATCAGGACACTTAAGGGCATTCCGGTAATTTCCCAAACATTCTTGAGTGCTACATTCATACGCAGAATGGAGCCGGCCAATGCACCATTGGAAGCTAGACGGGCGGCGCCATCTTTAACAATTACATCTAAGCCGCCAAGACTTGAAGGACCGTCAGGCATATGGCTGGCACGCATCGAATCGGTGATCAGCAGAATGCTCTCGATATCTTTAGTTTGAAATGTCAATTCGATCATTTCGGGGCATAGATGGATTTTGTCGCAAATCATTTCTGTGCGCAGATCATCTAACAGAAGGCCGGCACCGACCAGCCCAATGTCGCGGTGATGCAAAGGGGTCATTTGATTGCAGAAATGTGTTAAATGCCGCAACCCAGCCGCATAAACAGCTTTGAACTCTTTATAAGAACATTTGGTGTGCCCCGCGGAAGGGACGATCCCCATCTCTAGGCATTCTTGGGCAAATCTGGCTCCGTTTCCTACTTCACTCTCAGGAGCAAAGGAAATCTGGCAGACAGGGGTGATGGCATTTAGGCGCTTGACTTCTTCAATATTAGGCTTACGTAAAAAAGCAGGGTTCTGCGCACCACAACAAGCAGGGTTGATAAAAGGCCCTTCCAAATGGACACCGAGAACTTTTGCATAGGTTTCGTTTGTTCGATATGCAGCTACATGCTGCAACGCTTTTTCCAGATCCGTGGAAGCGACAGTAAGTGTGGTTGGGCACCATGATGTGCATCCCTCCTCCAACTTGGCCTTGGCGATGGTTTCAATAGCTGTCGGGGTGTCAACATCACAGACATCTACGCCGGCGGCACCGTGAGTATGCACATCAATGAAGCCGGGCATAACCAATTGCCCTTCCGCATCGTAAATCCAATCCGTATCGGTTGGCAAAGGCGTGCCTGGCTGCAATACCTTCTCAATTTTACCGTTTTGAATGATGATGGCTCCCCCATCAAATTCGTATCCGGGACTGACGATGTATGCGTTCTTGATAAGACCTTTGGACATATGAGACTCCCTTATTAAAAACTGTTTACCGTGAGTATACCACCTTTGTAACGGAAGGAACAAGTATTCTCAAGCGTCAACAAAAAGTTCAGCAGTGGCAAAGAGCGGATCGTTCGTTGCGCGGATGCCTAAACGGCGCAGTCCAGCTTCATCACCGGGGGTAAGCATGTGTGACAGGTGCATCTCACAGTCACGTAAGTTCGCCAACTTTTCCAATGCCACTTTTGCGTTCGTATCCGATGCTGCACAAATAGCAAGAGCCACGAGTGTTTCGTCAAGATTGAGCGATCCGTATTTTCCCTTTAGGATGCCTTGTTTCATGTGCATGACACTCGCGATTGTCTCTGGCGCCAATAGGTGGCGCTCATCAGGGAGCCCGGCAAGATGTTTGGCCGCGTTCAATACAGTGGCCGCAGCTGCGTGAAGATGGGTGGAGTTTTTCCCCTTGACGATTGTTCCATCCTGAAGCTCCAGTGCGGCACCGCAGGCAACACCCTCGAGTGTGTTTGAGAGGGATGCTTCCTGTGCTGCCTGACGTGCCGGAACGACTACAGGACGGTCTTCCGGAATCAAACCAAGTTGGTGCATTAATCGATCAATTAATTCCACAGGACGTTTGTCGCTTGCTCCCTTGGCTACGGCGTCCGACAAATGCCGGAAGTAGCGGCGGATAACTTCTTGTTTGGCGGCCTCGGTACAAATGGCGTTGTCTATGATTCCGGCAGAGATACAGTTTACCCCCATATCAGTTGGACTGCGATAGGGGCATTCCCCACTTTTGTCCAGGCGTGTCCAGATTTCTCGCAAAAGTGGAAAAGCATCAACGTCTCGGTTATAGTTCACGGCGACTGTTCCATAGGCATCCAAATGGAATGGGTCGATCATGTTAATATCGCCCAAATCGGCCGTTGCAGCCTCGTAGGCAAGGTTAATGGGGTGCCGAAGTGGTAAATCCCATACAGGGAAGGTCTCGAATTTGGCATATCCGGCTGGCCGTCCGGCCATGCGGTCGTGATAAAGCATGGTGAGACAGGTGGCTAACTTACCGGAGCCTGGCCCTGGACCGGTGACTACAACAATGGGGCGGGTGGTCTCAATATACGCGTTGGCACCATATCCTTCCTGTGAGACAACCAGATCCAGATTTGAAGGGTAGCCAGGTACAGCCCGGTGAAGTTTGACGGTAACTCCGCGCGCTTCGAGTTTGTTTCGGAACTGCAGAGCCGCGGGCTGTCCGTCAAAACGTGTGATAACGACTGCACAAACATGAATGCCCCATGATCGAAGGCTATCAATAAGTTTAAGTGCGTCATCATCATAGGAAATACCGAAATCGGCACGCATTTTCTTTCGTTCGATATCCTCGGCATAAACACACAAAATGATTTCAGCCTGATCGCCAAGAGAACGCAACAAGCGTAACTTTACGTTTGGATCATACCCCGGAAGGACGCGGGCGGCGTGGTAGTCATACATTAATTTGCCGCCAAACTCCAAATACAATTTGTTACCGAACGACGCCGCCCGCTTCATCAGCCCATCAGCTTGTCGTTTTAAATACACTTCATTATCAAACCCGATTTGCCTCATACGCTTTTCCTGCTTGCTGAAAGTTTTACAACAGAAGCAAAACCAACATCGATAAAAGTGTAGCAAAAGTTTTTCCATCGGTTGGAAATGTGTAGTTGGAGTGTGAATCCGTATGTTACCTGTAATCGGTTGCTTGCGTTGTCGTTGGAGCATGATAATTCCTCGGTAAGGGTTACACTGTATCAGGTGAGGGCGGTAACGATCTCTCTGTGGATGAAATAGATGGTGGCAGGTCACGGCGCCGAAAAACGGTATGAAGAGGAATGTTTTAGATATGGAGCGAGCCTAACAGGGAACCTGAACCATTTGCCGAAGATAATGTAGTAACTGGCACATTCTAATGCCCGCACAGCAGAACGTGGTTTTCGCGTAAATGAACGGTTTCGCTCATCGCCTTTTCCCTGCAGTTGTGTTTATGTGAACTGTGGTTACAGCCTATCAAATTTACGAAACGGTGTATGCGATATGGTGCATAACTTCATATGAACGTTCAGGACTCCCGTGCTGTACTCGAATAAGGTGGGGAGGTCGTTGCCGATTCTCTGTATTTCCGATTCGATTAAAGCGGCAAAGGCCGAATGTCGGTTCACGTAACATTCAGGCGTTCGTTTATGTTAGACTATCGGCTCATTCTGGTTATTCACACTAAACGCTTGTATGCTGCGATGAAGTTTTATGACTTTCTGAAAACACGCCATCTGGTTGAGGCGTGCACTTGTGATGACGCGAAAATGGGTGAGTTGTTGGAGAAACCGCTGACACTCTACGTTGGGTTTGATCCGACAGCCTCCTGTCTTCAGGCTGGGAATTACGTGGCCATTCAGACGCTGGCGCAGTTTCAGCGGGCAGGGCATCGAGTGATTGCGCTTGTCGGGGGGGCAACCGGTATGATTGGTGATCCCTCGGGGCGCTCTACGGAGCGTAATTTCCTTTCGGTTGAACAACTGCAGAAAAATCTTGAGGGAATCAAGGAAAACCTATCTCGGTTTCTCGATTTCAATCATCCGAGTAACCCCGCATTATTGGTCAACAACTATGATTGGTATAAGGATTACGCGATTCTGCCGTTTTTGCGTGAGGTGGGTACATTGTTCCGAATGAAACCCATGTTGGCTAAAGACTCCGTTCAGAAGCGACTGAATGCGGAGACCAACTCGATGACTTTCACGGAGTTCTGTTATCAGATTTTGCAGGGATATGATTTCTATTACCTATATAAACATTACGGATGCACGTTACAGGTTGGTGGGGCAGATCAGTGGGGGAATATTACGGCCGGGACGGATTTGATTCGTCGCTTGGAGCCGGAGGCGGAAGTTAATGGATTAACGATTCCACTGGTATGTGATGCGAATGGTCAGAAGTTTGGTAAGTCTGCAGGAAATGCGATTTTCCTGAATGCAGATAAGACGAGCGTGTATGCGTTTTATCAGTTTTTCCTACGCACATTAGATGCAGATGTAATTCGCTATTTAAGGATCTTTACGTTTTTGGACGATGCTCAGATCGCTGCGCTTGCTGTATCCTTGCGGGAGCATCCGGAAAAACGAGAGCCGCAGCGTGTTCTTGCAGAAGAATTGACGCGTGCAGTGCATGGTGAAGGTGGGTTAAAAATAGCACAAAAGGCATCGGAAGTGTTGTTCGGCGGTTCGTTGGATGGGTTGACGGCCAAGGATCTGGAAAATATTGCGGCGGATGTGCCTTCTGTGCAGTTGCCGCGTACGCAAGTGATCGGACAGCCGCTGGTAGAGGTGGCGGTTGCTTCAGGTTTTCTGAAGAGTAAGGGTGAGGCGCGTCGTTTGATTCAAGGGGGCGGATTGTCTCTGAATAACGAAAAGGTAATCGATCCCCTTGCGGTTATTCCGGTAGAAGCCCCAGTAGAGGGAAAAATCTTGTTGTTGCGTCAGGGGAAAAAGAATTACTTTTTGATTCGTTTACTTGATGCCTGAGTTGCAGAATTGCTTTTCTCTTTGGAGGGTTATGCCGCTTTCACCTACAACGATCGAGAATATTAGAAAGTTGTTGAATGATGTCGGTATTCGTGAAGAAGAATTGTCTGAACAATTTGTGTTAGGTTCTGGAGCGGGTGGACAGAAGATAAATAAGACTTCGTGTGCGGTTCGATTGACCCATTTGCCAACAGGCGAGTGGGTTAAGGTGCAGATTTCGCGTTCACGTGAAGAAAATCGGTGGCTTGCTAGGCGGGCATTAGCTGAGCGGTTACTTGAACAACGGGATGGGGAACGGAGTGTCCGCAGGCAGCAACAAGAAAAAATCCGGCGGCAAAAGCGGCGGCGGTCGCGTAGACAGCGGGCAAGGATGCTGGATGATAAGGCACATCATGCGGCCAAAAAGGCAGTTCGACGTTGCCCTATTTTAGAGGATTAGACTGAGAAGTTGTTTACTTCTTGCCAAATCGTTCACGCAGCGCGTCAAGTGCTCTTGAAAGTCGTTCCATTCGTTCGCGGGTATGGGAATTGTCTGTGCATTTTGAAAAAAGATCGTCTGAGTCTAGGAGATTGGGGGTTGATGTGAGCTGGTCGACTCCGAATCCAATTAGACGAACAGGGGTTTCGGTTTCGAGATGCGTATTGAGTAGATCCCAGGCAAGGTCGCGCAGGGCGAAATCATCACAGACAGGCGTTGGGAGTGATGCCTGCCGTGTAACTGTTCTGAACCCTGCGTAACGAATTTTCAGCTTGCCGGTTTTTGCCCAGAGTCCAGCTTTCCGTAACCGAAACCCAACGTTCTCTACAAGCGTTCGCAGATCGGCTTTAAGCTGTAATCGGTCAAGCGTATCTTCAGGATAGGTATGTTCACGAGAAAACGACTTTTCTTCGTGTTCCGCCAAAACCGGGCGATCATCGCGACCGAAAGCAATTTCTAATAAATGTGCGGCGAGAGTTGGCGAGGTGATGGCTTGTAGACATTCTGGTGCAGCATGTTGTAGATCGGCTACGCGTATAAGTCCATGTTGTTTTAGAATGGCTGTTGTTTTTGGCCCAATACCCCAAAGCGTTTGGACAGGTTTCGCTCCAAGCCAATTTAGGAGATGCTGCCGTTCTTTTGGCACCTCGAAAAGCCCGTCAGGTTTCTTCTCTTCGCTTGCCAGTTTGGCCAAAAACTTGTTTGAAGCAATACCTACACTACAGGTAAGTCCAAGTTCTTGACGAATTCTCGTTTTGATCTTTTCCGCAATTTGTACAGGTGTTCCCAAGAGCCTTTGTACGCTGCTGACATCTAAAAAAGCCTCATCCACACTGATCCCTTCAATAAATGGGGAAAAATCGCTGAATATCTTGAAAACGGCCTGGCTTATTTCATGATAACGTGTTATACGTGGTGTAACAAAGATACCCTGCGGACAACAGGCAAATGCCTGTCGGGATGGCATGGCAGAATGGACGCCAAATTTTCGAGCTTCATAGGAACAAGTAGAAACGACTCCTCGTTGATTGGGTGGGGCGCCAACGATAACTGGGCGGCCGCGCCATTCCGGATGATCCAATTGCTCAATTGAAGCAAAAAAAGCATCCATATCAACATGTAAAATCGCACGTGTCATAGAACCATATTTTCTTTATGGGAAATAGGAAAATGGGAGCAACATTCCTTTTTACTCAAGCTGTAATAATTGTAGAAGGAATAATATGGGCGGGGTAGCCTGTTCCTATTCTGTGAAAGGAAAAACGTTAGGTTTTGGGTGACAGAAAGGGTGTAAATGGGGGCAGGGGGCAGCATATTTTTAGGTACACAGCATGAGTGGATAAATATGGGTAAAAACGGAGAGGCGGTTTTGTTGGCATAAAATACCTTGAAACGAACGCAGATACTTTACTGAAGATTATCAGTTCGGTCAATCTGACTGGTTGGAATGCTTAGTTGGTTATAGAAACGAGTGGTGAAAAATTGCGAAAGCGGGGCACTCTGCATGGAAAGAAGTTATTTGCTGGGGGCGTATGTTTGACGGTGTACGGAGGAGAAACGAGATGAGAGGCGGAGCCTGAGCAGTGTCGGGGCGGTTTTACTTCAAGGTCGGGGCGGGTTCTGGATGAATCAGGTGCGGGTTGAGGTTGGGTGTTTTTGTGTGTACGGTTTGCATGTATGTTTTGAGTGGAGGGGTGCGGTGATGGGTGCATGGGTAGTCTTTATGTGTGATGTTTTTTGTGGGGGGTATACTGGATACGGTTGGTGGGTTACTTGACGAATTGGGGGGCGATTCGCTATCATGCGGGCGGAGAGGGATTGGACGGCCTGCGTTTTTATTGGAGGGGCGCGTAATGAGGATG
>CALBHX010000093.1 GCA_937892925.1 uncultured Lentisphaeraceae bacterium | reverse complement strand
ATGTAACGTTTATTGCCTCGGTTGCGCCTTTTGTTTCTCTGGGGGCTCAGCCTGTTTTTGTCGATGCGTCGCCTACAACGTGGAACATGGATCCTACATTAGCGGAAATTGCCTTGACACGATTTCCAAATGCCCGAGCGATGATCGTAACGGATCTTTATGGGCAGAGCTGTGATATCGATGCATTGAGTGCCGTCTGTGCTCGTTTTCATGTGCCGCTGATCGTGGATGCGGCGGAATCGCTAGGTGCTACGTATCGTGGTCGTCCGGCAGGGAAAGGTGCTTGGGCAGTTATTCATTCCTTGAATGGAAATAAGATTATTACATCTGGCGGAGGCGGGTTATTGCTTTCTGATGACTTGGACCTAATTTGTCATTGTAGAAAGTTGGCCTCACAGGCGCGGGAAGCGACTTTGTGGTATGAACATTATGAAGTGGGGTGTCATGGGCGGCTTGGAAATGTACCGGCCGCTATTGGGTTAGGACAATTCTGGCATCTCAAAGATGCACTTGATGACAAACGTCGAGTTTGGGAAAAGTGGAATACACGTTTTCAAAGATATCCATGGATTACTCCCATGCCCATCGCAACATACGGCGTACCCAATTTTTGGTTAACCGTTGTTATGTTAGATAAACGAAGTCCTGTTGAGGCGGTGGAGCTATTAGCCGCATATGGTATTGAGGCTCGTCCTGTTTGGAAACCGATGCACATGCAACCAGTATTTGCTGAAGCACCGCAGGTGCTTACTGGGGTTGGCGAGGAATTATTTGAACATGGGTTATGCCTCCCTTCGGGGCGATTGCTTGATGAAACTGTAATGGATACCGTCATGAATTTACTGGAGGAGATGCCAATATGATTCTAGGATTCATTCACGCGATCTGTATGGCGAGTGTAGCTTGCCTTCTGGCTTTGTTCTTGACACCACTTGTGCGCGGCTTTATGAAACGAATTGGAGCCGTTGATTTGCCCGATCCGCGTCGTGTCAACAGGACGCCAATTCCACGGGGTGGTGGGTTGGCGGTAGTAGCGGCGTTCTTTAGTGCACTGATCGTAACGTATGTTGTGTGTCCAAATCTTTTGGCGGAAGATAAAGTTTTTGTTCCAATCCTGCCTACCTTTTGTGTAGCCACAATAATTTTGGTTACAGTCGGGTTCGTAGATGATCGATTTGGGTTATCACCATTGTTTAAACTGATGATTCAACTCATTGTTGCAGGCGTGATGTGTTGGGGGGGGGCCAGACTCATTTTACCTACTTCCTGGGGGGTATTTTGGGCTTCGCCATGGGCATATGTTCCACTGACGTTGGTTTGGTACATTGCAATTATCAATGCGTTTAACTTAATTGATGGGTTAGACGGACTTTCATCCGGACTGGCGATTATTGCGACTATTGGTATGATTGGAGTAGGATATTTTGTTAATCCTACGGAAATTCCTTTGGTTGCACTGATACTAATTGGTGCACTTCTTGGATTTTTACGTTATAACTACAATCCTGCAACCGTTTTTCTTGGTGATTCTGGGAGTTTGTTCATTGGTTTGACTTTAGCCACCTTTGCATTAACATCTCGAAGAGGTGACGCATTTCTGGTTTCCATGGGGCTTCCGGTTCTTTTCTTAGGAGTTCCGATTGTTGATACATTCCTGGCTATTTTGCGCAGAACACTTCGGCATGTAATGTTGTGTACAGAAGATTCAGAGAAAAAGGAGGGGACAGGGGAAGCGAAGATGGTTATGACGGCAGATCGTGAACATCTTCATCATCGGTTTCTTTCTTTGGCAAAAGGGAATCAACGTGTCGCTGTTTGGAGTCTGTATTGTTTAGGTATTGGCCTTGTTATTTTGGGATTTATTACCCTTGCAGTTAAGCAAAGTAAGGCATCAATCTTTTTGATTGGATTTCTCGGCTTCGTTTTTGTAATTGTTCGCATGATGACGAATGTTGAATTATGGGATGCAGGACATTTGTTAGCTAAGCCTGGATCTCGCAATGGACGTAAAGCTATTGCTATACCTACATATATTCTATGTGACATAGTTTCTATGGTTGTACTTTTCTTCTTTCTTATTTTGCTGCTTCATCCGTTATTACCGGCGCTTTCAGGTATTCAATGGAGTAATGTCTTTCTTGTGTATGCGGTGCCAGTGATCGTATTTATGACATTTTCAAAGGCTTATACGCGAATCTGGGGAAGGAGTATGCCTCGAGATAGGTTTTCAATTTTGATAGCGATTTTCTTAGGATCGTGTATTTCTCACATCGGTATTTCATTCGTTCGTCCAGAACTTAGTTCTGCATTGTTGCGTTTGCATATGTTATGGGCGATGTTGTTGCCCCTGCCACTTATTTGTATTCGCTTGGCACGCACTGCTTTTCTGCAATATTTGTCAGCGTTTGAAAATCGACAACTATGCCGAGCTGCTCTCATTGATCATTCAATCGAGAGGGTATTGTTTTACGGAGCAGGCCTTAACTTGAGTGCGTATTTGACTATCTATAACGCAAATGTTACATGTAATCATGTGGCACTTTTAGGTATTCTGGATGACGATCGCGGATTACGTGGACGCGTGTTTTATGGTATTCCGATTCTTGGGCCATTAGAAGTTCTTGAAGATCATGCCTATTTCCAGCGGATTCAACCTACAAAAATTATTCTAACGACACCTACGATCCCAGATTCTCGTTTGGCGGATATTCAGGCGTTTTGTCAGAATCATAAGTTATCGTTGACGAAATGTATGCTTGAAGAGTCTACGGTTTCGCTCTCTTCAACGTTATAAAGGCATTCATTTGTTACTTATCAGGAAAGAAGTTCATCATGTCTACAACAGTTTCCAATCCTTTCTGTTCAGATGCCTGGATGCCACAGTATGATGCAATGACTCCAGAACTTTGTGAGGCCGCACTGAAGGTCTCTTTGCCAAAGGCAGAACAAGCCTTTTCATTCGTTGAAAAACAGTTGGATATTTCTTGGCATGGCCTGATAATTGCACCAATGTTGGCTACACGCGAGCCATTTGAAATTTGGGGTGTATTATCTCATCTAACCAGTGTCGTTAATTCTGAGGCATGGCGATCGATTGAAACGCGTTGGCAACCGGCGATAATTGCCCTCTCACTGAAAGTCTCACAAAGTAAACGCCTTTATGAGGGGATGCTTTCATTGCAGGAACACCCCGATCTCACTGCTTGGCAACGACACGTGCTTGCTCGTTCTATTCAAACCATGCGTAATGCAGGTGTTGGACTCACGGGTTCCACTCGCCGATACTTTAATACACTTCAGAAATCCCTCGCTGCACTTTCCATGACCTTTTCCAATCATGTTTTGGATGCTGAAAAGGCCGCACGAATTACGATCGCACCGGATGAATCTGCTGGTATTCCGAAAGACTTGCTTCATGGTCAAGGCCCTTGGGAATTAGGGATTGACTTCGCTACTTATGATGCGATCATGCGCTATGCTGAAAGTCCTGCTGTGCGGGAACGTTTCTGGCGTGCCCGTGTAACACGTGCATCAAATGGAAAACTAAATAATGCCCCCCTCATTGAAAAGATACTTAAGATTCGACAAAAGATAGCCGACATTTTAGGTTATGAGGATTATGCGCATTTATCCACAGCCTCAAAAATGGCAGGTTCGCCTGATCGCGTCTTCGCACTGCTTGCTCCTATGGCTAATGTTGGAAAACCAGCAGCAAAGGCAGAGGACATCGCCCTGGCTAAATTCGCCAAGTCTAGAGGTTTTAAAGGTAAATTAAATCCGTGGGATAAGGCTTTTTGGATTGAAAAACAATCACAAGTCCTTTTTGGTTATGACGAGGAAACGTTGCGTTCCTACTTCCCTATGGAACATGTGTTGGAAGAGCTTTTCGCTCTTATTCAGAAACGATTTGGTGTCACGTTCAAACGTGTCCCTGCGTCAAAAGTTCATGCATGGCATTCCGATGTTCAGTTTTATCAACTTTTGACTGAGGGAAAAGAACTTATTGCTGGCCTTTATTTTGATCCCTACGCTCGTCCAGGAACAAAAAATGGGGGTGCCTGGATGAATGAAATTCGTACACGCGACTTTGAAACACGTTGTCAGCTTCCAATTGCTGTTGTCTGTTGTAATCAGAAGCCTCCACGGAGGAAATCCCCTGCTACTATGAGTCTCTATGAAGTAACCACGCTTTTTCATGAGATGGGGCATGCACTCCAAGAAATGCTTACACGGGTTGATTCGCCCACCTGTTCCGGAATAAATAATGTTGAATGGGATGCCGTGGAAATTGCCTCTCAGTTCTTAGAACAATTCCCAAATGATCCAGTGTTACTGCGTAAGCTCTCTAGGCATATTGATACAGGGAAATCGTTGCCGCTTGAGCTTGCAAAAAAAATTGCACTCAAACGAACCTATCGTGCCGGTAATGCTCTTGTTCGTCAACTTCTTTTCGCACAGACAGACCTTTTTTTGCATTCAAAAGCTTATCCGAAAAGGTTTAAATGTGCTAATGCCTGTAAATCGGCGTTTTCGAAAAAACTTTTACCCACGCCTATGCATGAAGACGATCGTTTCCTTTGTGCGTTTACTCATATTTTTTCCGGAGGGTATGCTGCAGGCTATTATTCTTACAAATGGAGTGAGACTCTTTCTGCTGATATATATGCTGCGTACATTAACGCTCCGGCCGCTAAACGAGGAGCCATGTGTAGGCGTTATCGGAATACATTTCTTGCATTAGGCGGATCTTTGCCTGCAGAAGACGTCTTTCGGCAACTGATGGGGCGAGAGCCGGATCCAACAGCGATCCTTCGCCAAGAGGGTTTGTTGTAGAAAATACTCTTTCCTCGCGTAGATCTCGGTGAGGAGATGTTCTGCCAATGTTTTGTTCCATTCAGCCACCCATGTCAACATTTGCTGGGTACCGTGTGTTCTGTTTCAGACAAACACGAACAAATTTGGCAGAACGAACGTTGCGTGACGACACCATCCTTTTTGTACCCGCTCATGGAGTTGTTGGAGTATTTTTACCGAGGCATCATGCCACTTTCACGGCGGATCAGTTATTAACCGCATGGGAAGCACAGCATTCTCCTGCTGTTCACCGTCTGAAACGGAATGAATTTATCTTTTTTGGACGCCCGTTGCCTTTTCGTTTAAGGCCGTTTACCGGATATAACGACACTTGGTTAGATCAGGAAACGTCAACGCTCATTATAACCTTTCGACGTGAGGCCTCCGTTTCTCAACTTCATACGCGACTGAATATATTTTGTGAAGCCCAACTGAAAATACGTGCACAAATGTTTCTTGATAAGTGGAGTTCTCGGCTGCTGAAGTATCCCAGTAGCCTTGTCATTAAACCGTTACGTCCAGCCGTTCTAGGGCAATGTCTCCGAACAGGGGAGATTCGTCTTAGTTCAAGGCTCTGCCTCTGGCCTGAATCGATTGTTGCCGAAACGCTTGCGCATGAATTAATACATCTTCACCATTTCAATCATTCGCCGAATTTTTGGCGTGCGTTAACAGCGTTTATGCCAGATTGGCTGCCGCGTGCGCTTGTTCACTATCTTCCCGTTTCAAATTATTTAGATTTATCGCTATTTAATCATTCATAATTATTCATTATTATTCATGCGTAACTGCTTATACTAAAAAGGGCAACACATATTAACATGTGTTGCCCACAATATGTAATAAGTGTTTCGTAAAAGATTAGACTTTCTTAGGTGAAAGGGTAACCTCTTTCTTACGAATGGTCTTTCGTGGACTTCGTACGGATAAAGAGGTCTTCTTTTTTGTAATTTTCATTGGTAAAGAGGAAGGCTTTTGGGTCGCAATTAATACCCGGTCGCCCATAGCACTTACAGGGCCAGGAGACAGAAGGAATGTTTTTCTATTAGAATCCGCCGTTAAACACGCGTCCGCCAATGGATCCTCTACTAACCGTTCTACTGCCCGTCGAAGTGGGCGAGCCCCCTGTTCAGGCTTCATAGCCGCGTTCAACAGAAGCGTCTGTGCCGCCTCATCCAATTCAAAATGAACACCTGTATTGGCTAAACGCTCACGTACTTTTGTCAATTCGGCATCCAAAATTTGTTTTATAACTTCACGGGAAAGCGCATGAAAGACCACCAACTCATCAAATCTGGCGATGAGTTCCGGTTTCATATGTTTACGTACTTCTGCCAGAATTTTAGTACGCAACGCATCATGAGCCATGAGAACTCCCTTAGACTCTTCTCCTGGAAGAAATCCGACAGTAGGGGCTTCCATCGCGAAATTACATCCAATGTTTGATGTAAGAATGATTACGGTATTTCGAAAATCAACCTGACGCCCCAGGCCATCCGTCAAATGTCCATCTTCCAAAATCTGCAAAAGCATGTTCAACACATCTGGATGTGCTTTCTCAATTTCATCGAAAAGGATAACTGAATAAGGCCGACGGCGGACACGTTCTGTAAGTTGGCCGCCTTCTTCGTATCCCACATAACCAGGAGGTGCCCCAACTAAACGGCTCGCATTAAATTGCTCCTGATACTCAGACATGTCCAGTTGGATCAACGCTTTTGGATCTCCAAAAAGTGTTGACGCCAGAACTTTCGCCAGAAGTGTCTTTCCAACGCCCGTTGGTCCAAGGAACAGGAAAGAACCGATCGGTCGGGTAGGATCTTTCATTCCGACACCGGCACGCCGTAGCGCTCGAGCTACGATGCCAACAGCGTCCTGCTGGCCAAGTACTGCAGCATTCATCTCAGTTTCGAGCGCCAACAGCCGTTCATTTTCACCGCCAATCATTTGCCCAACAGGGATTCCGGTGGCTTCAGAAATCGTCTGTGCTATAGTTTCTTCCGTTACAGTCAAATGCCGTTCGTACTGTCGATCATGCCACCGCTTAAAAGCTTGCGTATAGTGCTCGGATGCCTCTTTTTCTTTGGCACGGAATGTCGCGGCAGTATCAAAATCTTCTGTAGCAACAGCTGCTTCTTTTAATACACGATATTTACGTGTCAATTTTTCTAGACGGCACATAGAATTCGGGCGCATCGATACTGCCATTCGTACCCTTGCGCCTGCCTCATCAATCGCGTCAATTGCCTTATCGGGTAGCTGTCTTCCAGGCTGATAACGTGCTGTCAGGTGCACGGCTGCCTCTAATGCTGCCGGCGTATAGCGAACATGGTGATGTTCGGCATATTTTCCCGCTACGCCGGAGACAATCTCTAATGCTTGCTCCTGTGTAGGCTCTTCTACCAAAACCGTTTGAAAGCGACGCTCCAATGCATTGTCTTTTTCGATACTTTTACGATATTCACTGAGTGTGGTCGCACCAATACATTGGAATTCTCCACGTGCTAAAGCCGGTTTAATAATGTTGGCAGCATCCATCGCACCTTCACTACCACCAGCCCCAACAATGGTATGTAACTCATCTAGGAAAAGAATCACGTTACCGCTCTTGACCACCTCGCTGATGACCCGTTTCAGTCGCTCTTCAAATTGTCCTCGATATTGCGTACCAGCTACTAAAAGAGCCATGTCCAACGCAATTACTCGTTTCCTAAGCATTACCTCTGGTACTGCTCCGGATACAATCTGCTGAGCCAACCCCTCAACCACTGCAGTTTTCCCAACACCAGCTTCACCGATTAAGACGGCATTATTCTTGCCACGGCGACTCAAAATCTGCAATAGTCGATGAGTCTCCTTTTCTCGACCGATAACCGGATCCATTTTTCCGGCCTCCGCTAATGCCGTCAAGTCTCTTCCGAAGAGTTCCAGCGCGGGTAGTTTCGCTTTTGCTACTGCGTCAAAAGACGGATTGGGAGCCTCCTGCTGAACTTGCTCTTGTGCCGAAGTTTCCGTAACTTGTGGAGGTTCTTCTTCTGTGGGTTTGGGCATAAACCGAGCCAGAGACTCTTTCACGATGCCATACTGACAAAGAATTTGAGCCCCTAATCCCCCCCCCTCGGAGACAACCGCTAACAGCAAACATAACGTGTCTATCTCTTGTTTACCGTAAGCAGAAGCCAACGCTCGAGCCATTTCACAAATCTTCATGGCGCGTGATGACCACGGAAGTTGTTCCGGCGTAAGTTCTTCCGCTACGCCTCCTTCCATGGTCACGGCCTCCAATCGCGCCTTCATGTCATGAAACGACACGCCTAACGTCCGCAACACATGACATGCTGCACAATCAATTGAAAGAAATGCTAAGACCAGATGTTGCGTCCCTACATGATCTGACCGTAACCGTAAAGCTTCAATCTCCGCTTGGCGGAGCGAACGACGGGCATTTAATGAAAAATTTTCAGCATTCGGTTTATTCATAAACTTCTCCCACGTACCTTTTTAAAAAAAACACGCAAATTTTATCAAAAACACCATATTTTGACAATCGATAGGCCATTTCGTAACGCGATGCATAAAAGATAGTCATGAAATCATTGCGATTGGCAGTAGAGATTATATTTCGATGTAAGCACTTGTTTTCATAGCTTTCTTCTCTGACTTCGTGTACTGTAACGGTATTGACCTTTGTTGTGTTTACCCGATTTTAGAACTGCCAAACCGTTTGAACGACTTCGATGGCTTTATCCTGGATTAATCCTGATTTATTAAAAATGAGGACAGTTCCCGTGTGTACTTAGAACGTAATAAAAAGAGAATGTACGAGATATATGTAATACAGTCGAAAGTCCAAATAGTAAGAAGAACTAAGAGCACACTGTATGTTGCTGAGAAACAGGTCGTTAGGAGAGAAATAGATATTTTTTAGAGTTTTTCAAGAAAGGCGTCAAATTTTTCCGAAAAATGTTCCTTTATACGATAAAGTATATTTACGGGAGTAAGCAGGGTTCGACATTGAATGGGGGTAAAGAGAATCCACACGGAAAAGCGAATAGGTATGAGATCTTAAATGAAGTTACTCTAGCCTCAACCAATACTTTTGAAAACGAATGAAACGTGGCCGTCATGATTTGATGCCAAATAGATCAATACGATTTTACTTGCAAAACTTAAAGTTCCCATGTTATCCTATAGATAATTGGTTGGGCATCGGGAGTCTCCGATGAGCCGTATAAGAGGGCAAAAAGATGACAGAAGAGATGGATTTGGATGCGCTTCATCGTCGCCTCCATAAGATTATTGGGCAATGTAACGGGATCGGTCGTATGATTGACCGTAATGCTTCCTGTAAGGATATTATTCTTCAGGTAAGTGCTGCGAAGAACGCGTTGCACAAAGTGGGTCAGATTCTTCTTGAGATTTATCTGAATGATCGTGTAAAGCAAGCCATGGAAGCAGGAACGATGGAAGGGCTTTCGGAAGACTTTGGAGAAACGATTGAGTATTTCTGTAGAATGCGTAAATAAAAATGCATTGTCTTTGCAGGATATACAGGCGGGTTTTGATTGTGGTCGAAACCCGCTCAATTTTTATAAATAGAAGCAGAGCCCTGTAGTTTATAATCTGGAACGAAAATCTTCGTATCCGAACGACCGAATGAGAGAGAATCGGCTAGGCGCCTTACGCAATACTAAGTTTGGCAGACATATCCCATTAAAGGTGTTTGTTTTGACTAGTGTATAAAGTGCCATGTCTTCAAAAATGATTCGATCACCAGGGTGTAGTGGCCTTTCGTAAGAGTAATCGCCAAAGACATCCCCAGCTAAACAACT
Source organism: uncultured Lentisphaeraceae bacterium (assembly GCA_937892925.1). Lineage (GTDB taxonomy): Bacteria > Verrucomicrobiota > Kiritimatiellia > RFP12 > DVOR01 > Spyradenecus. Next base: position 7,059 of record CALBHX010000093.1, on the reverse strand, counting down.
GGGGCCTGCAAGCCGAACAGGATAGGCTTTCTCGCCTGGCTTCCCGAGGCGAAGTGCTGTAGCGTTTGGAACAGCCTCACCTCGCCATTGCGGATCAATAAAAGCACGAGGTGTATAAGGCATTTCAATCACATCTGGCGTATGGCAGGCAGCAGAACCGTCCAAAATGGCAATAGCACCGTTATTTTCAACCACGTCCAATACCGTACAAACAAATGTACCAGCGTTAAGCACATGGGCTTCTCCGGGTTCAAGGAAACAGGTAACTTCGGGATATTTACGATGAAACCGCTGTAACGTTTCAATCAACAATTCACGATTATAATCATCCCTTGTGATGTGATGTCCCCCACCAAAGTTAAACCAACGTAAAGTTGGAAGGAAATTCCCGAATCGAGCCTCGATGGCTTCCAATGTGCGTACGAAAGAATCTGCATTCTGCTCACACAAATTATGACAATGAAAGCCGGAAACGCCTGTTAAGTCTTCGTTTTCAAATGCGTTACGCCGAATTCCAAGCCGTGAATGCGGTGCACAGGGGTCATAAATGGCGGTTTGACCCTCTGAATGTTCCGGATTGATACGCAATCCCACTGAAACGGTTTTTCCATTTGGGTGAAGCGAAGCCAAGCGTTGCCACTGTCGAAGTTGAGCAAAAGAGTTTACGGAGATGTGGTTTATACCCAAATCCAATAAAGCTTTCATATCAGCTTCTGAAAACGCTGCAGCAAACACATGTTGATCTCCGCCAAAACATGTCATCCCCAGCTGCGCCTCATGTACACTACTAGCACATGTTCCGGTAGCATATATAAGTGGAAACGCCGCCGGCATTGAAAAGGCTTTTAGCGCAAATAATAGACGGATATCGGCTTGTTCGCAAACATCCTTCAAAATCGTGGCGTTTCGGTGTAATGCTTCCGCATCAATGACGAATGCTGGGGTTTTCAATTGTTCGCTCATAAGAAAAATCCAAATAACCACAAAACGAGCAACCCGCTTAACGCTAGGATATAACGACGCCATGAGCGGGCGTTTAATACTTCAATTGGAGATCCTCGCAAATCATGTGTTCCGCCAGCAGCAATATAACGAGACAAACGTCCGATTGGCGCATAAGCAGTGCTGGAAAAGATTTTCCAGCCTTGCCTCTCGTCTACATCGGGAGTTTCGAGTAAGAAGGCATCCTTCTCAGATTTTCGAAAAGAGAGCTTAGGCTTTCGGCGAAAAAAATCCATAAAAGATATACTATTAGGGAATTACAATGATCTCTCCAGCGCGAAGACGTCCGTCAGGGTTAGATGTTGAACGATTGGCATCGCGAATGCGTATCCAACTTGCCGTGTTCCCATATGCCTCTCGTGACAATTTTGAAAACGTATCCCCTGGGCGCACCAGATAACGTTGTCCGGGAATTGGGTTACTGGCAATTGGCGGTACAGCAACGGTGTTTGCAATAACCTTTCGTGTCGCTTCATTTCTGGCCTGTTGTCCCCCATCTGGCATTTCAATCATCCGTTTAGCATCTTCGCGAACCGAATGGATTACCGTTTCAACATCCGATTCAGAATCTTTTTTCGGTATAGAAACAATAGATTCTTTTAGTTGTTTAATTTCATTAGGGGACGTAGGAGATTGTGCAGACTCAACGTCTTTTATGTCCTTTATGAGCGCACGCAAATGATTAAGTTGAGCTTTCAAGTCAGAGAGGGCGGCTTCTTTCTTTGTATTCTCTTCCTGTAAAGCCGAATACTTTTGTTCTAGAAGTGCGAGCTGTTTCTCTTGAGAATCTCGTTCACGCATTAAAACCGCTTGTTCGCGTGCAATAATTTCTGCCGCAAGTTGTGTCGCCAGTAATCCTTTTGCCGAGGCTATGCGTTCGTTCACCATTGCACTCTTTTCAGACTTTGGCTGTAGCGCCAAATAGGTTCGATAGTGATAAATGGCTTCAATATAGTCTTTGCGAACATCATGGAGTAAAATCGCAATATTTAAATGGGCTGAAGCCATGGCTGCATCGCGAGCGAGCAATTGACGATAAAGCGTTTCTGCTCCGCGCGTATCTCCACGTGCTTCCGCCGCCATGGCTTCAGCAAATAACGCATCAGAACGTTCATGCTGTTCTCGTTCAGCCACAGAATCCCGCTTACACCCAATGAAGAGAACGAATAACGAACAACTCAATACCATTAAAACCGTTTTATTCATTCTTTGTCTCCTAAAATATGAACGGGCGTTTTTCCAATGCGTGGTTTTGTCAGATATCGTGTTTTATATGTTTTGAGTTGCGAACAAATAGGCATTTCTGAAAAGTTGCATCCAAGGCCCCTCTTCACCATTTGCAAACGTTCCGTCATCATACGACAATTGTAACGCACGGAACGAACGTTCCGGGTGCGGCATAAGAATCGTGGCACGCCCATCCTCACTCGTGAATCCACATAGTCCGCCTTTGGAACCATTTGGGTTCCATGGATAAACCTCGGTGGCTTGTCCCTTGCCATCGACGAAGCGGAGGGCACTCATCGCTCTTTGCGCGTCTGTTGTCGAGCTAAATTGAACACGCCCCTCACCATGCGCTACGGCAATGGGTAACCGGCTACCAGCCATTCCGCGGAGCAATATGCTTGGAGAATCCATAACTTCAAGCGTACAGTAACGTCCCTCAAACTGCTCTGAAAGATTGCGGACGAACCGTGGCCAATGTTGAGCACCAGGAATGATTTCCTTCAATTGCGAAACCATTTGACATCCATTACATACTCCTAGTGTGAAAGTATCCGGTCTGGCAAAGAAAGTACGAAACATTTCTTTGAGCCCTGGATTGAAGAGAATGCTACGTGCCCAACCAGAACCGGCGCCAAGGACATCGCCATATGAGAAACCACCGCAGGCAACAAGACCCTTGAAGGGCTCTAACGTGATTCGCCCCTCCAATAAATCGGTCATGTGGACATCTATTGCCTCAAATCCCGCCAATGTGAAGGCCGCGGCCATTTCGATATGGCCGTTCACACCTTCTTCGCGTAAAATGGCAATCTTGGGATGAATCAATGTCTGAGGCCGTGCTTGAGGTTGGTTGAGCGGGAAGGTCACTTTGAATTGCATTCCCGGATCATTCGTCATACCGGCCACGTCGAACTCTTGTTTGGCACAGGTTGGATTATCACGTAGCGCTTGCATCTGCCAGGTTGTTTCAGACCACACCTGGCGAACAACAGCCAAGGGTTCATCCAATGCCGGCTCGTCATTTACCGCAATTTGTAAAACGGGATCATCTTGAACAAAACCGATCCAGGTCCCGGTCACTCCGTGCCTTGCCAAAATAGATTCCACTTCTTTTACGTTGGCCTCAGCAACTTGCAACACTGCCCCAAGTTCTTCATTGAAAAGTGCTGAGAGAGGCTCAGAACCGACAAGGTTGGCTGCCACCCCGCGACCACCCGCCATAGCCATTTCTGCCAAGGTAATTGCCAATCCGCCATCAGAACGATCGTGGTACGCCAGAAGCAGACGTTGATCTACCAACTCCTGCATCGCTTCATAGAAGGCACGCAACTGTTCTGGGCTTTCCATGTCTGGAACACAATCACCGATTTGATTGTATACCTGCGCCAATGTAGAAGCTCCAAGCCGTGCCTTTCCATTGCCAAGATCAACCAACAGCAGTCGCGATGCGCCAGGCTTCAGATCTGGCGTAACATCCTTGTGCGCATCCTGTACGGTTGCAAAGGAAGAAACGATCAACGATAAAGGCCCAACTTGCTTATGTTCAACTCCCTTCGAATCTGTCCAAACCGTCCGCATAGATAAGGAGTCTTTCCCCACCGGGATGCAGACACCCAACCGAGGACACACATCCATACCAACGGTTTCAACTGTGTCAAAGAGACGGGCGTCTTCTCCATCTTCCCCGCAAGCGGCCATCCAGTTAGCTGAAAGTTTAATCGTTCCAATCGGTCCAATGGGTGCGGAGGCCAATTGCAAAATAGCTTCCCCCACCGCCATTCGTCCGGAAGCCGGTGCATTCACAATGGCTAACGGTGTCCGTTCGCCAGTGGCCATAGCTTCACCAGTCGCTGTTTGATAACCCGTTACTGTAACAGCATGATCCGCTACGGGGAGTTGATATCTACCACACATCTGATCGCGATGCACGAGGCCGGTAATTGTACGATCGGTAATAGTCACCAAAAACGTTTTGTTTGCAACAGCAGGAAAACGCAGCACACGACGCAATGCATCTGCCGGTGTAACACCCGTGAAATCCAACGGTTTTGTGGGTAATTCTACATGACGAACGTTCTTTATCATACGTGGTGGTTTACCCAACAACGTTGAGATATCCATGTCGATGGGATTGTCGTCAAAATAGCTGTCATGCAACACCATGCGCCCGTCATCACGCGTTTCGCCGATGAAGGCAACTGGGCATCGTTCACGTTCACAGAAGGTCTCAAATAATAAGCGGTCTTCTGCACGAATAGCCAATACGTAGCGCTCTTGAGCCTCGCAACACCAGATTTCCATTGGGCTCATGGAAAGCTCTTCGTTGTGAACTTTACGCAATTCAAAATTGGCTCCCGTAGCTTCCACCAACTCGGGGCATCCGTTGGAAAGGCCTCCGGCTCCAATGTCATGCAGCGATAGAATAGGATTGGCTTCACCTAATGCTACACATGCATCTATGACGCCTTGGCAACGTCGTTGCATTTCTGCATTACCACGTTGAACTGAATCAAAGTCCAGCTTCGCTTCATTGGTACCAGACGTCATGGAACTAGCTGCTCCACCGCCCAACCCGATACGCATAGCTGGGCCACCAATCTGAACGACCAGAACATGCGGAGGTACAGCTCGCTTTTGTACTTGTCCATGGCGGATATTTCCCATGCCGCCGGCTAACATAATCGGTTTATGGTAACCCCAGTATTTTCCACCGGCGATCTCCTCCAGTGTCCGAAAGAAACCACACAACTGCGGACGTCCGAATTCATTTCCAAAGGCGGCACCGCCAAGCGGCCCCTCCGTCATGATACTAAGTGCTGGAGACAGCCGTTCCGGTCGCTCAGCATACTCCTTTTCCCAAGGCTGAAGAAATCCAGGGATCCGTAAATCACTTACGCAAAAACCACAGATGCCGGCTTTAGTCCGAGAGCCGATCCCTGTGGCACTCTCATCTCGGATTTCTCCTCCAACGCCTGTAGCAGCACCAGGATAGGGGGAAATGGCTGTAGGATGGTTATGCGTTTCCACTTTCATCAACATTTCAATCTGATCTTCCGCAAATTTATAAACGTTGTCCAGAGGATCAGCTTGAAACGCCTGGGTGCGGAATCCGTCAATTACACCGGAGTTGTCTTTATATGCCACTTGAGTGCCTTCAGGATGAAGCGTGTGTGTATTCTTGATCATGCCGAAAAGCGAAATGTCGCGCTCTTGACCGTCAATAATCCACTTTGCGTTGAAGATCTTATGGCGGCAATGCTCAGAATTGACCTGCCCAAACATGGTTAATTCGGTATCGGTTGGATTCCGTTTAGCTATCGTATAGGCATTCAGTAAATAGTCAATTTCCGGGGCACTCATGGCCAGCCCAATCTCACGGTTTGCCCGCTCTAATGCTGCACGCCCTTCCTTTAGTACATTAAAGACTTTTCCTCTGGCCGGTTTTGCCGTTATAAAAAAGTTCGGCAACTCTTCGGCTGTAAATACCCCTTCAATCATACGGTCATGCAAAACATTCAGGGCGGCAGTACCCAATACTTCACGTGAGAGAATCCGACCATTCTGCGCAACCGCCATGTACATGGCGTGTTCAACACGTTGCACACCAGTTACGCCACAATAACGGAAAATGTCTGAGGCTTTTGAACTCCAGGGAGAGATTGTTCCTAAGCGAGGTGCAACGAAAAGACCCTCTGCCGGGACAGGTTGTGAAGGGTTAGCATCCAACAATGTACAGGCCTTGGCACGCGCATCTTCAGTAAGTATTGCATTGGTTTGGAGCAAAAAGATCCAAGTTGTACGAATTTCACACCCTGTAAACCCAACTTCCGCCAACCGTTTCTTCAACGCTTCCAAGCGAAACGCCGAAAGTGCGGACTGTCCAACCAGAAATTCCGTTGCCATAATCTTGAATCCTCAAAAGTTACCGGATAAACCCCCGAACATGGCAGAGATTCTATCAAAAAGCCGCCTATCTGGCATTCTTACACATGTGTCTTTATTGTTCTAGATAAGCATTGATTAAAACGGCACATCACCAGTTGCTCAGCACCTTAACAGTATCGAGGAAGACAGTAGGTGTGAATAGGCCGCCGCTCTATCTAAAACTTCTCAAGGAGGAGGCCGAGGCTATTCTACCTTATGATATGATTCAACGTAAGGGGTAAACTCGCCCCGACTTTGCCTGAAACTCGCCCCGGGCTCAAGGTGAAACCGCCCAGGGGCTGTTTGTCTGTTATATTTTGCAGTGGGCTAAGAAAAATTGAGTATCTCTTTGAGACAAGGCTGAAATCTACGAGACGAGAGCGTGAAGTAGATGACGTGATTCTTTGTAACCTATCTCTGATTTCTGCGATATTTTGAGATAATAAGATCCTTTCTTCTTTACTGAGTGAGGATCAAGCACGATCGCAGTAAACAAGGCGGTATGACTATAGTTGGTTGGAATACCATTTTTACACTGGGACTCTGCGTTCGAATCATTTTGTTCGGATTTCAACGAAAGTTCAAATATCTTACGAATATTTCGTGAAGATATGTACGATGGATGCCAAAATCGGCATTGTTGTCGATTCCCATATTCTTTGCGTTCGGGTTTACCTCAGATGTAGTTGAAGAAGTTATATTTACGGTATTGTACGTATTGTCTGAGAGAGGATTTTGATGAAATTTTATCGAATGTAGTGTAATAGTTGAGATGTTTCGAGCGAACATTTTTCAAGGAATCATTTCGTGCGGTTAGTTCCCGATTCGTGTTGATTGTGGAGAATATATCGTAGGTACGGCACGCTCAGAGTGTTATGTTCGACTTCCCAGGTGTGTAGACCAGTT
>CALBHX010000092.1 GCA_937892925.1 uncultured Lentisphaeraceae bacterium | reverse complement strand
ATGGCGTTATCAATGACCTCTTTCAGAAGCACATAAATTCCGTCCTCATAAAGGGAGCCATCCCCCTTTCGCCCAATGTACATCCCCGTGCGCGTGCGGATATGCTCCAACGCTTCCAAGTGTTTAATGGCGTCTTCGTCATATGTTGTCGTGCTCTTCGCCATGTGTACTCCTCGTGATAATCAAGGCGTGCAGTATACCAAAAGATACGGCAAAACCAAAAACTGCCTGCGGGCTCCCGAGCGAGTCGAGTTCCGTCCTCTTCCTTCCTCGTCTTTGTATGATAGGGAGCCGCGCGGGTGTAAAAAGGTATCGTCCAGTTTCACTCCGAATCCGGGGCGGTTTCATTCAGACTGAACCCGCCCCAACATTCTTGTCATCCCATCCGGAATGTATTTGCTCTGCATGGCATGCGCGGCGCAGGGGGTGAAGAAAAAGATTGCTTACTAACCTCTGAGTTGGTATACTTTTTCCTGTCGCGTGCGTTTTGGTTGCGAACATGCTTGGCGCGTGGTACAGTACAGCCTGTAAGTTTGAGAAAGGTTGGAGCGGCGTTATGGAAAATTTGGATGCCCTTTTGGAGAAGATTCGTAAGGATGGAGTAGAGGCGGCGCAAACCGAGGCTGATGCCATTGTGGCAAAGGCGCGCAAAGACGCGGCCGAAATCACTGCGAAGGCTCAAACTGAAGCGGAGGCCACAATCGCCCGGGCGCAGGCGGAGGCCACGCTTGCTGCGCATGGGGCAGAGGCAACTATCCGGCAGGCGGCGCGCGATGTGCTGCTCAAACTGGGGCAAGACATCGAGGCGCTCTTTGTACGCACCCTTGGCGGGGTGGTGGATGAAACGCTGACGCCGGGACCTCTGGTGGAAAAATTGGTGGCTGATGCGGTGGCTGCTTATCTCGGCACGGGGCACATCGTGCTGACAGCCGGAGCGGATCTGGTGCCGGCATTGAAAGCCCGCCTAGCCAAACAGGGCGAAGTTACGGTGGAAACCGATGCCCAGATGGGAACAGGGTTTCGTGTGCGCCTCCACGGAGGCCGGGTAGAACACGATTTTTCCGGCGAGGCGATTACCGAAGCACTGGCAGCCTTGCTTCGCCCACAGTTGGCTGCGTTACTGAAGGACTAAAACGTCATGAGTACAGGGTACTTGCTGGCCTCGCTGCCCATGCTCTTTCCGGATCGTCCGCCGGCCATTTCGGCAGACGCATTCGTGGCGGCTTGCCGGGCTGCTTTGCCTGCATCTGCGGCGGAGACAGCCGAACGCCTGCTCATCGGCTATGCAGAGCCTGATGCAACGGGCTGGGCGCTTGCTTGGCAGGGAATCGAGGCAGCCCTGCTGCGGGCTATCGGGCGGAAACGATTGGAGCGCCGGGGCGGAGGAGCGCAGGCTGAGGCTGTGCCGCCTGAAACTTCGGCCTGCCCAGTCTGGCTGGAGCGGGCGGTGGCGGCGGCATTCGAGTCTTCGTCGGATCCATTGACGAGAGAACGTGCACTGCTGCGGGTCTATTGGGCTGCGGCAGATGATTTGGCGGGGTTTGACCCTATGGCGCGTGGGCAGGTTTTTGCTTACGCGGTTAAGCTTCGGCTGGCGCTTCGGTTGGCAGCTTTGGATGAGGCGCGTGGAAAGGAGCGCTTGGAGGAAGCACTGCCTGAGGCTCCGCGCCTGGTGCGGCAGGGTTGAAGACCGAGCGCGGCAGATAACGGTTTGGTAAGGATGGAAACCCATGAGTAAAACAACGGGAAACGTAACAGGCGTCAACGGGAACATGATTACAGTGGCCTTTTCCGGCGCAGTGGCGCAGAATGAGGTGGGTTATGCGTGTATTCCGGAGGCTGGGCGGACCTTGCGCCTGATGAGCGAGATTGTGCGTGTGCGCAACGGTGTGGCCGATATGCAGGTATTTGAGGATACGCGCGATCTGAAGGTGGGTGATGAATTGGACTTTACGGGGGATTTGCTGTCAGCAGAGCTGGGGCCTGGCCTGTTGGGGCGCGTCTATGATGGGTTGTTGAATCCCTTACCTGAGCTGGCCGAAAAGTGTGGCTTTTTCCTTCAACGGGGAACGTATCTGCCCTCGCTTAGCCGCACCGCCAAATGGCATTTCACGCCGAGAGTTCTCCCTGGTGTTCGCCTGACGGCAGGGGAAACGGTGGGAACAGTGCCCGAGGGTGTCTATACACATCGCATTATGCTGCCCTTTGCTTGGCGTGGAGTCTATACAGTTAAATCCGTTTGCCCCGAGGGAGATTACACGGTTGAAGATGAAGTGGCGGTGGTGGTTGATGCCGGGGGGGGGGGAACACGTTGTTCGTTTGATGCAGCGCTGGCCGGTCAAGCTTCCGATTACCTGTTACGCTGAGCGGTTGCGGCCAACGGAGACACTTTCTACGGGGATTCGCTCGGTCGACACCTTCTTTCCTGTAGCGGTGGGCGGAACCTATTGTATTCCGGGCCCCTTCGGTGCCGGAAAAACGGTCATTCAGCACCAGACATCGCAATATGCTGATGTGGATATTGTGATTGTGGCTGCGTGCGGAGAGCGTGCCGGTGAAGTGGTTGAAACACTGCGCGAGTTCCCGGAGCTGAAAGATCCTAAAACTGGCCGCACGCTGATGGATCGCACGGTGATTATTTGCAATACGTCTTCCATGCCGGTGGCCGCGCGTGAAGCTTCGGTTTATACCGCAGTAACGCTCGCTGGCTATTATCGCCAAATGGGGCTGAATGTGCTGCTGCTGGCCGATTCTACGTCGCGTTGGGCACAGGCCTTGCGTGAGATGTCTGGGCGCCTGGAAGAAATCCCGGGCGATGAGGCCTTTCCTGCTTATTTGGAGTCGGTAATTGCCGGATTCTACGAACGTGCCGGGCGCGTACGTCTGAAAGACGGTACCATTGGATCGGTTACCATCGGCGGCACGGTTTCTCCGGCTGGCGGCAACTTTGATGAACCGGTTACGCAGGCTACACTGAAAGTGGTTGGTGCGTTTCACGGGCTTTCACGGGCGCGGTCGGATGCACGCCGTTTTCCGGCTATTGACCCGTTGGATTCCTGGAGTAAGTACCGCTCGGTGATTGAGCAGCCACGCGTGGAAGCGATGCGTGCCGTGCTTCGTAAGGGCGCGGATGTGGAGCAGATGATGAAGGTCGTCGGAGAAGAGGGAACGGCGATGGACGACTTCATGGTCTTTTTGAAGAAAGAGCTGATAGACGCGGTCTATTTGCAGCAGAATGCCTTCAATGAGGTGGACGCAAGCTGCTCGGTGGAGCGGCAACGCGCCGCCTTCGATGTTTTGGAACAAATCGTTAATGCGCCATTTGCCTATGCGGACAAGGCGGCTGCTCGGCGTGCTTTCTTGCAATTGCAGCAGGCGTTTATCGATTGGAACAACACGCCCATGGGCGTGGATGAGTATGAAACGCGCCGTGCGGCGGTGCTTGCACGCGTTTCGGAGGCTCCTCATGCATAAGGTGTATCATCAGATTGACAACATTTCCGGTTCTGTGGTGACGCTTCGGGCGCCTGGTGTGAAAAACCGGGAGTTGGCGGAGATAGACTCCCGTGTAGGGTCATCGTTGGCGCAGGTAATCAAGCTCGCCGGGGAGGAAGTAACGCTTCAGGTTTTTGCTGGTGCGCGCGGCGTAGCCACGGATGCCCGGGTGCGTTTTCTTGGGCACCCCATGCAGGTGCCTTTTGGGGATGAATTGTTGGGACGGGTGTTTACCGGGTCGGCCAAACCGCGTGATAACGGGCCTGAGCTGACCATGAATCCAACAGATATCGGAACGCCTTCGGTTAATCCGGCCAAGCGAATTATCCCGCGCCATATGGTGCGCACGGGTATTCCGATGATTGATGTGTTCAATACACTGGTTGAAAGCCAGAAGTTGCCGATTTTTGCTCGCGCAGGTGAACCATATAATGATCTATTGGCGCGGATTGCCTTGCAGGCTGAGGTTGATATCATTATCCTCGGAGGCATGGGGTTAAAACATGATGACTACTTGGCCTTTCGTGATACATTGGATGCTTCCGGCGCACTCTCGCGCACGGTGATGTTTGTGCATACGGCGGCCGATCCGGTGGTGGAGTGTATGCTTGTGCCGGATGTTTCTTTGGCTGTGGCCGAACAGTTTGCCTTGAAAGGGAAACGCGTCCTGGTGTTGTTATCTGACATGACGTCATTTGCTGATGCCATGAAGGAAATTGCTATCACCATGGAGCAGATTCCATCCAATCGCGGTTATCCCGGCGATCTCTATTCGCAGCTGGCCGCCCGGTACGAGAAAGCCGTGGACTTCGAAGGCGCGGGCTCGATTACCATCTTGGCCGTAACCACCATGCCGGGTGATGACGTGACGCATCCCGTACCGGACAACACCGGTTATATCACGGAGGGGCAGTTTTATCTGCGTAACGGCCGCATCGAGCCTTTCGGCTCCTTGTCGCGTCTGAAGCAGCAGGTGAATAAGGACACACGGGAAGACCACCGAACCATTATGGATGCGATGATTAAGCTCTATGCGCAGTATAAAGACGCCGCCGAAAAGCAATCCATGGGTTTCCGCATGAGTGAATGGGACAACAAGCTTTTGCGTTATGGAGCATGTTTTGAGGAAAAGATGATGGATCTTTCGGTGAATATCCCACTAGAACAGGCGCTGGATCTTGGATGGCGTATTCTGGCTTCCTGTTTTGAGCCGATGGAAACGGGTATTCCCACAAAAATGGCGGAGAAGTTCTGGCCGAAGCAGGCATAAGCGCCCGCTTACGGTATTTGCCTGAAGAGGTGTGCCATGGCAAAAATCAAGCATACAAAAACAGAACTGAAGGCGCAGACGGATGCACTGAAACGGTTTCAGCGGTTTCTGCCGATGCTTCAGTTGAAAAAACAGCAGCTTCAGGCTGAGATTGCCGGCATTTCTGCGAAACTCGCGGATGTGCAGGAACGCGAGACGACTTTACGGAAGCAGTTGGATGCCTGGGTGGCACTTTATGCGGATGATGCGGTGAAACCGTCTGAACTGGTTTCTTTCGAGGGCATACGCGTTGCGTCGGGTAATATCGCCGGGGTGGCGATTCCAGTTTACGAAGGTATCGCCGCTCATCCGGTTCCGCTCGATCCGTATCGTACACCTGCGTGGACGGATGATGCGCAGGAAACCTTGATGGCCTTGATGAAGCTCCGGGCAGAGGGGGATGTTCTACGTCGTCAGCGGGAATTGGTGCAGGAAGAACTGCATACTACGGGGCAGCGGGTTAACCTTTTCGAGAAGGTCAAAATCCCGGAATGTAAAGAGAATATCCGCGTGATACGTATCTTCATTGGCGATGAGCAGACTGCCGCCGTGGTGCGTGGTAAAATTGCCAAAGGGCGGGCGAGTAAACCGGAGGAGCGTGCGGAATGATTGTAACGATGAAGCGCCTGATGGTGCTTTGCACGGTGCGTGCAAGGCAGGAGGCTCTTTGTTCGCTGCGGGCATTGGGCTGTGTCCATATTACGCAGGAGGTGCGCGATGGAGCTGAAGTTCGGCAGGCGGCCGCAGCAGTGAGAGGCTCCGAGCGTGCGTTACGCGTGTTGGATGTGCTGAAACAGGGCGGAACATTCGTGTTCAAACCGGAAGCATCTTCTGCCGTAGCGGCGCTGCCGCTGTCGGAGTTGATTGCTTCCTGTGGAGACCTGAAGCCGCCGCAGGATGCCGCAGAGGTTAATGATATAGCCGAACGGATCACACGTTTGCGCGAGGAAGCCTTTGCGCTTCGATTGCAGCTGCGTCGTTACGAGCCCTTCGGAGAAGTGGATCCGGTAAAAATCCAGGCGTTGGCACGGCAGGGTGTGCAGGTAATATTGTTCAAAGTGCCGCAGGCGCACGCCGCGGCAGTGGAGGCCTCTGCTGTTTTCTTTCAACGGGAAGCCGGTTTTGTTTACGGCGCATGGCTTGCTGCGGAACCGCTTCCTGCCGAGTGTGAACTCGTGCCGTTGCCGCCCGCAGCCACGCGGGTCTTGCTTCAGCAAGCCGAGACAGCGGAAAAAACCGCTGATGCGTTGATGGCGCAACTTGCGGCCTGTAGCCAAAGCGTACGCCCAACGATTGAAAAGCAGGCGCGTCAGGCGCAGGCCGCGCAGGTTTTTGCGCTGGCTTCGGCTAACCTGCAGGCGCATGGCGAAGTGGCTTGTTTAAATGGCTATGTTCCAGAACGTGCCGAGCAGAACGTGTTGGCGCAGGCGACTCGCGAGGGGTGGGGCGTGGTGCTGGAAACGCCCGCGCCGGATGACCCAAACGTGCCGGTCTTGCTGGAGCCGCCGCGAGGGTTCCGTGCCATAGGCGCGTTATTCAAGGGCTTGGGCATTCTGCCGGGGTATACAGAGGGTGATTGCTCGATTCCGTTTTACCTCTTTTTTTCCATATTTTTTGCCATGTTGGTGGGTGATGCCGGGTATGGAGCCATTTTGCTGGCGGCGGTGTTGGCGGTGGCCTGGAAGCTGAGATGCCGAGCCGCAGCACGGCCGGTGCTTCTGCTGATGGGCGTATTTTCACTCTCAACAATCGTGTGGGGAGTTCTCTCCGGAACCTACTTCGGGATTGCCAAGGGATCGTTACCGCAATGCTTGCAGGCGATTCCGACTGTAGCTTGGCTGGGGGATGACAACAATCTGATGTTCCTCTGTTTCCTGCTCGGTGCGCTTCATCTCTCCGTGGCGCGGTTATGGAATGCCATTCTCTTTGCGCCGCATTTGAAGATGATAGGTGAGCTGGGGTGGCTGGGTGTAACTTGGAGTATGTTCCTTGTGGTCTGCGGTATTGTTGTGAATTGGTTTACTCAGCCGGAGTGGACGTGGTGGCTGTTGGCGGGCAGCGTGGTATTGATATTGGTGCCGTTGGTGGTGGATATCCGCCACCAAGGCGTCAGTATTGGGATGCTTCCGCTCAATGTCATCAGTGCAATGGGGGATATCATCAGTTACGTGCGCCTGTTTGCCGTGGGGTTGGCTTCAGTTAAAGTGGCGGAAAACTTTAATGCCATGGCGCTCGGTCTGGATTTACCGATGGTGCTTCGCGTGTTGGCTGTAGCGGCGATTTTGCTTATTGGGCATGGGCTGAATCTGGCTATGGGTGCACTCTCGGTCTTGGTTCATGCCGTGCGCTTGAATACGCTGGAGTTCTCCAATGCTAAGGGTATTACATGGACCGGCCAGCCCTACACTCCCTTCAAACAACCTCAACAGTAAAGGAATAACACATCATGGATACCGCACTTACCGTCGCAGGCGCAGTTGCCTGCTTGGCACTCTCTGGATTGGGTTCGGCTATCGGCACCGGATTTGCCGCTGCAGGCGCCATCGGCGCCTGGAAGAAATGTTACGCGCAAAACCGCCCCGCTCCCTTCCTTTTGCTGGCTTATGTGGGCGCTCCGATCACGCAGACTCTTTACGGCATGATTTTGATGTTCACTATGACGAAAACGCAGGTGATTCCCGGCGGTGGCCTGGGGATGCTCATTCTTGGTATTTTTGCTGGCTTGGGCATCGGGGTTTCGGCCATCTTTCAGGGGCGTGCAGGTGGATGTTCGGCTGATTCTCAGGGTGAGACTGGCCAGGGGCTTACCAATAATCTCGCCGCATTGGGCATTGTTGAAACCACGGCGATCTTTATCATGGTCTTCACCCTGATCGCCATTGGCAATCTGGCGGCGCCTCAGGTTTAAGCGGTGCGCTTGTAAGGCTAGATTCGCTATAACGAGGCGCTCCAGTATCAGGAGCGCTTCGTTATTTTAGGTTGGGTGATCATGGGTAGAGCGTAAGGGCGGCACACGATTAAAACAGCTTGAGAGGGCGTTAGGTGAGGACACGGTGCCTGGCCGTATTGTTCAGACAAGATTTCTACTATATAAGGTGGCATTATCCTTAACTGAGCGGAATAGTAATGGGCATTTTGAAGGCTCACACGGGGTTGTTACGAATCCGCTCCGTTGTTACCCACAACGCATTTCCAACGTTGAACAAAATTCGGAGCGCATTGCAACTCACAGAAGGGGGGATCCTCCGGTTACCGAGGGGCGGGCGGAATATCGCCTACACATAAACTAAGCGGGCTTTAAAGGCGCATTGTTCTGACAGGGCTTATACGTTGTTGTGTGCGGGCCGAAAGACGGCATGACGGGTGGATTTTTCTTTCATTTTTTGGTATAAGAGTGGGTTATGGCGTGCGGTTTAGAGGAAACAACGGAGGTCTTGGCTGAAAGACTGCTTGCGGTTTGCCGGAAGCAGGGGTTTCATCTTGCCGTTGCGGAGTCGTGCACGGGCGGTTTGATCGGCGCGGAGTTGACGGCCGTGGCGGGAGCAAGCGATGTGTTTAATGGCGGAGTGATGGCCTATCAGAATGCCATCAAGCACGCGGTGCTTGCTGTTCCGGAGACGGTGCTTCGAAGGCCAGGTGCGGTGAGTGAGCCCTGTGCGGAAGCGATGGCGCTTGGAGTCGCGCGATTGATGCAGGCGGAGGTGGCGCTCTCTGCCACGGGAATCGCCGGTCCTGGCGGTGGTTCGTCTGAGAAGCCTGTTGGAACGGTGTGTATCGGATGCACGGTTTGCGGGGAGGCGCACGTGCGCACGTTTCGGTTCCGCGGGTCGCGGTGTGCGGTTCGTGCCCAAACGGTGCGGGAAGCTTTGATATTGGCACTGACGTGCCTACAGAAAGAGAGAAACGAAAATGGTCGAGATTGATTGGTCCAAGTTGAGCTTCGCGTATATGCCTACGCGCAGTCATATTCGTTACACCTGGCGCGATGGCGCATGGGACAAGGGTATTTTGGTCAACGAGCCCACCATTACTATGTCTGTAGCCGCCGGGTGTCTTCATTACGGGCAAGAATGTTTTGAAGGGTTGAAGGTTTTTCGTCAGAAAGACGGTAAGGTGGTTGCTTTTCGTCCGCAGATGAATGCTGAGCGGATGCAGCGGACGGCGGTGAAAACGGTTATGCCTCCGGTGCCCACGGAAATGTTTCTGGACGCACTGACGCGAGTGGTTAAGGATAACATTGACTATGTGCCGCCGTATGGCACGGGTTGTACGCTTTATGTCCGCCCGCTGCTTATTGGCACCGGCCCGCAGATTGGCGTGGCGCCTGCTAGCGAGTATACGTTTTTGATGATGGTGATGCCGATGGGCGATTACTACAAAGGCGGTATTAAACCGGTGCGGGCGATCATTTTTGATGAGTATGACCGCGCTGCGCCGCAGGGTATGGGTGATGTAAAGGTGGGCGGAAACTATGCTGCAAGCCTCTTTGCGCATGAGAAGGCGCATGGAATGGGCTATCCAGTGGAGTTGTATCTGGACGCTAAAACACATACCAACGTGGAAGAGTTTGCTACTTCAAACTTCCTTGGCTTCAAACCAGATGGCACGTTTGTAACGGTGAAGTCCGGCTCCGTTCTTCCCTCGGTTACCAACCTTTCGCTTCAGCAACTGGCCAAGGATATGGGGCATAAGGTGGAAGTGCGGACGGTGCCCTATGAAGAATTGAAGACCTTTGCCGAGATCGGTGCATGCGGCACGGCTGTGGTGGTTACCCCGGTGTGTGAAGTTCACCGTGGAGATGAAGTGATTGAGGTGGGCTCCAAAACGGAGTGTGGCCCGCTCCTGCGTGAGATACATGATCGGATGCAGGATATTCAGTTCGGGCGTGCCCCGGATGTACACGGCTGGTGTTACGAAATCCGCTGAGGTGCAGCGGTTAAAGCCCGCATTGAAGCGCCAGAGAGCGAACTGGCGCGGAGTGTTTTCTTTTCAGATGATAATAATGGAGCAGTAGGATGCCCAATCCTTCAAGTCAACAGGGGCGCAGTGGCGCACAATGTGTGGTGGATGGTCTGATCAGTAATGGATGCGAAGTCCTCTTCGGTTATCCCGGTGGGCAGGCGATCGATATCTTTGACAAACTTTACGCTTCGCCGCTTCGGCTGGTGTTGCCGCGTCATGAGCAGGGCGGCATTCATATGGCCGATGGGTATGCTCGTGCCACAGGCAAGGTGGGCTGTGCGCTGGTGACCTCCGGCCCTGGAGCTACCAACGCCGTTACCGGCCTGGCTACAGCCATGATGGATGGTGTGCCGTTGGTGGTGATTTCCGGGCAGGTGGGTATGAGCCTCATTGGTACAGATGCCTTTCAGGAGGCGGATACTACGGGCATCACCCGCAGCGTGACCAAGCATAACTTTCTGGTTCGTTCGGTGGATGAATTGCCGCGGACAATCTCTGAAGCATTCTTTATCGCCTCCACGGGGAAACCCGGGCCGGTATTGATTGATATTCCTAAGAATATTCAGCAGGCCTATACCACTCAGCCTGATGTGCAGAATGTATCGATTCGCGCCTATCATCCCACCATTCAGCCTCCTGCTGAGCAGGTGGAGCGCTTGGCTGATGCCATTAATAAGGCGCATCGTCCTGTGCTTTACGTGGGCGGCGGTGCTATTTCTTCCGGGAGCTGTGCTTTATTGCGTTCGTTGGCGGAAACGTATGGTATTCCAGTGTGCACCACGCTGATGGGTCTCGGAGCGTTTCCGGAAACGTCTCCTTTGGCGCTCTGGATGGTTGGAATGCACGGCTCAGTGGCGGCCAATAACGCGATTCAGCAGGCCGATCTCGTGATCGCGGCTGGGGCACGTTTTGATGATCGTGTAACAGGGCGTATCGCAGACTTTGCTCAAGGCGCTAAGATTGCCCATATCGATGTGGATGCTTCTGCCATTGGGAAGAACGTTTCCACGCATATCCCCGTGTGTGGTGATTTGCGGCAGACGCTGGAGCAGCTGCTTCCATTGATGAAAAAGGTAGATCGTTCAAATTGGCTGGCGCAGGTGGTCAAGTGGCGCGAGGCCAAGGCGGCAGTTTATTTCCCGCGCAAGGATGGAAAGCTTCAGCCGCAAGCTGTGATCGAGGCGATTGACCGAGTCTCCAAGGGGGCGGCCACGGTGGTTACGGATGTGGGGCAGAATCAGATGTGGGCGGCGCAGTTCTTCCGTTATACACGCCCGCGCTCCTTCCTCAGCTCTGGCGGGTTGGGAACGATGGGGTTTGGTGTTCCGGGAGCCATCGGAGCGCAGTTGGGTACGCCTGAGGCGTTGGTTGTTTCAATTAATGGCGATGGCGGGTTCCAGATGAATATTCAGGAGCTGGTGGTGGCCGTTGAGCATCGGCTTCCCGTCAAGTTCGTGGTGCTGAACAATTCCCGCTTGGGCATGGTGCGCCAGTGGCAGGATCTCTTTTATGGCGGGCGGCACTCTGCTACGATTCTTACTCAGAATGACCGCCCTGAAAATGAGCGAATTCTGGCCCCCGAAGAGCCGGTTTATTTACCTGACTTCGTGAAGGTGGGTGAAGCGTATGGCATCCGTTCCCGCAGAGTGAAGACGCTGGCCGAGGTGGAGCAGACGTTGACAGACGCTTTCGCCGATCCGCACCCTTGGTTGATTGAGTGTATTGTGGCGGAAGATGAGAATGTGTTGCCGATGGTTGCACCTGGCGCAGCACTTTCTGAGATGATTTTGGCCAATGCAAATTGAGGAGCGTGTCCCATGCAAAAGCATATTCTGAATGTGTTGGTGGAGAATCGCCCAGGTGTGTTGGCGCGAATCGTTGGGTTGATCTCCGGGCGCGGTTACAATATTGAAACACTGAACGTCGGCCCCACAAACGATGATTCCATTTCTAAGATGACAATCGTTATTCCAGGCGATTTGCGCGTGATCGAGCAGGTGGTGGCACAGTTGGCCAAACAGATTAACGTGTTCCGTGTGGATAATGTAACGGCGAAACCGCACATTGACCGGGAAGCGTTGTTGATTAAGGTGAGTACACGTGCCACGGGCCGCGCTCCAGTGATTGAGGTGGCCATGCTTTTTGGTGCGAAGGTGTTGGGTGTGCATCCAGACTCGCTGACGATTCAGATGCTTGGCTCGCAGATGCAGGTAGATCAATTTCTGACATTGATGCACCCGTTTGATGTGCTCGATATTTCCCGGTCTGGCTCGATTGCCATGACGCAGGAGTGAGGCTTTCGTACGCCCTGTCCTGCTTATTTGTGAGGTGAGATTATGCAGCGTTTTGCCGTGTTTGGGCATCCGATCAATCATAGCTTTTCGCCGATTATGCACGAAGCTAGTTTTCGGGCTATCGGTTTTGAAGGCGTCTATGAGCGGCGAGACGTTCCGCCGAATCAACTGAAGGCGGCGTTGCAGCAGGCTGAGGTTGAGGGCTTTTTGGGCGTGAATCTGACCATCCCGCATAAGCAGCTGGCAGTGCCGATGATGGACGAGCTGACGCCGGAGGCGGCGCGGCTTGGAGCGGTGAATACCGTACTGTTTCGAGATGGACGTTGGTTGGGGCATAACACCGATGGCCTTGGGTTTTTGCTTGCGGTTAAGGCAAAGTTGGGCTTCGAGCCGCAGGGAAAACGCGCGGCAGTGATTGGATGCGGCGGGGCTGGGCGAGCTATTGCGCTCTCGTTGGCGGGCGCCGGTATTGCAGATATGGTGCTTCTGGATGTGGATGCGGGACGAGCGCAGGCGTTAGCGGAAACGTTGCATCGGGACTATGCCGTGGCGGCGCAGGCGGCAGATCATGCAGCGTTGTGTCGGGCGGATCTGGTGGTGCAGTGTTCGCCTAGCGGGCTTGCGGTATGTCCGGAACCGGCGGCTGTTGCGGCCGATTTTCGTCCCGGGCAGGTGCTTTACGACATTGTCATTCCGCCTGGTCAGCCACAGACGCCAACCATGCGTGAAGCGGCTTTGGCTGGGGTGCGTTCAGCAAACGGCATTCGAATGCTGGTGGAGCAGGGGGCTCTATCGTTTCGGTTCTGGACGGGGCTTGAAGCGAATCGTGAGGCAATGGAGCGTGCGGTGGAAGAGGGGATGGTGAGCCATGACTGAGTTCCTGATGGGGTTGCCTGAAGAGGAGGCCACGTGGTATGCTAGGCTGGCTATGACCTTTGTGTTGTGTTTGGGTGCGATTGTCGGGAGTTTTTTGAATGTATGTATTTATCGGATTCCGTTGGGGCAGTCGGTGAGTGTGCCGCGGTCGCACTGTTTCGGGTGTGGCAAGACCATTCCGTGGTATCTCAATATTCCGCTGTTGTCGTGGTTTATCCTACGTGGGAAGTGTGCATATTGCAAAGCGCCTATCAGTTTCCGTTATCCGGCGATCGAGGGGGTGACGGCACTGTTGTTTCTG
The DNA here is from genome assembly GCA_937892925.1 of uncultured Lentisphaeraceae bacterium. Lineage (GTDB taxonomy): Bacteria > Verrucomicrobiota > Kiritimatiellia > RFP12 > DVOR01 > Spyradenecus. The sequence continues at coordinate 12,687 of CALBHX010000092.1, read as the reverse complement.
TTAGTGTTTCAGATGTGGGGTAATCCGGAGTTGTTTGCGTTGAACGTTCTCCCTGTGCCAGAGTTAATTCCCTTTTTCTGGCTTTTTGCTGCCTCTACCGTGGTGGATGTGATGATTGATTTTGATCATCGGATTTTGTTGGATCGAATTTCTCTTGGAGGGACGCTTCTGGCTTTTGCAGTGAGTGCCGCGTTTCCGATTCTGCATGGGGAGAATGTGTGGTGGCAGGGGTTAAGTCAAAGTTTGCTTGGCGGTGCGGCTGGGTTCTCCTTAGGGTTCATTATTGCTTGGGGCGGTGAACGCATCTTTTTGCAGGATGCGTTCGGGTTTGGTGATGTCAAGTGGATGATGCTCTTTGGTGCTGTGTTTGGTTGGTTGGGAATGTGTTACATTCTGTTGCTGGCCTCGCTGATTGGGCTGGTGATGGGGGCGGTGGCGCTGGTGGTGGCTCATTGCCGCGCTGTGTTGCGCGAAGGGACGCCGTTGGCGATCCCCTTCGGCCCGGCATTGGGGGCGGCGGCGTTGCTGTGGCTTTTCTGGGGGCAGTGGATTGTGCGGGGATTGATGTGTGCGCGGGATTGGTCTTTGGTACACGAAGACGTTTTGATGATGACGGCCTTCCCGTTGCTGCTGGCGGCCCTTGGGTGGTTGATTTTTCGTATTCGGTGTATCCGCCGAGCCATCCGAGAGGAGACGTCTTCAGAGACAGAGCTGGAGCCGCTTTCTTCGGCGGATCGGAAGGAGTCGGGGCATGAGGGATAACCTCTTATTGGAGCGGCTGCGCGTGGTGTGTATCATCGGGGATTTGCCGCATGAGCGTATGTATCCGCAGGAACTTTTTTTGGACTTGGAGCTATCCTGCGATCTGGCACGTGTTGGGCAAACGGATGATTTGAAGGACACCATTGACTATGTGGCTGTGGCCGATATTGTTCGCGCTGCGTTGGAGAGATCCCGTTGCCGCATGATTGAGCGTGCGGCGCAGGTGGCGATTGACGCGGTTTTTTCGGCGGATGCCCGGATCTCGGCTTGCCGCGTAACCTTGCGTAAGCCGCATGCTGTTCCTGGAGTGGTGGCGGGTGTGTCGTTATTCAGAGAGCGTTCGGATGGCGGGACATCTTTGCCAGGTCGGAATGAAGGGACTTCTGCTGCGTGTACCGTTATGAAGTAAGTGTGGCTGCGAGGTTCGTTCTCGTGTGTCCCTTCCCGGCATGTCTTTTCCCTGCATCGAGAGACTGAGATAAACCTGTTTAGACGTTGGAGTGAGCACGGGGTAATGAGATGTCCATTTAATTGCTTGCTTCGACTTGCGTGATAAGGCTAAAAGGTATTAGTAATGGTTGAGAAAGGGGCGTTCGGGCATCTGCGGATGTCTGATCTCGGCCGTTTGGACAGGTGGATTTTCGCCTCGCAGGTGAAAAGCTTTGCTATAATAAACGAGCTTGTGTGCCGGATGTCTCCGGCGGCCTTTATTTGTTTGCGAAACTCAAGGAACCTAAAGATGAAGCAGTTGAATCAGACCGTTGCCGCAATCGCTCCTTCCGCAACGTTGGCGATCTCTAGTAAGGCGGCGGAGTTGAAGGCGCAGGGGTTGAAGGTGTGCGCGTTCGCCGCAGGCGAGCCAGACTTTAATACACCTGACTGCATTAAGGTTGCTTGTGAGCGTGCGTTAGATGCGCATAAGACGCGGTATGTGGCGGCGGCGGGGCTTCCAGAGCTGCGGGTGGCTTTGAGTGAAAAACTGGCAAAGGAAAACGGCGCGCTGTATGATCCGACACAGATTGTGGTGGCTAATGGCGGTAAACATGCGCTTTCCCAGGTGTTTCAGACGATGTTGAACCCCGGCGATGAGGTGATTATCCCCACGCCGTACTGGTTGTCGTATCCGGAGATGGTGCGTGTGGCTGGCGGTACGCCGGTATTTGTCGAAACGCGGGTGGAAGACGGTTTTCTGATGAGGCCGGATCAGTTGGAGGCGGCCATTACGCCGCGCACGGTGGCGGTGGTGATCAATTCGCCTTCAAATCCCACGGGCATGATGTACACTCCCGCACAGCTGCGGGTTATCGGTGAGGTAGCTATTGCACACGATTTGTGGGTCGTGTCAGACGAGATTTATGAGAAAATGGTGTATGGCGAGGTTGAGCAGGCTTCAATGGCTTCCTTTGGCCCGGCCTTCTATGATCACACCATTACGGTCAATGGTTTTTCTAAGACCTTTGCCATGACTGGCTGGCGATTGGGGTATGCTGCAGCGCCGAAACCCTTCGCTAAGGCGCTCGCCTCGCTGCAGAGCCACATGGCTTCTGCACCGAACACCTTTGCGCAATGGGGCGCCGTGGCGGCGCTGAAGGAGGCCGCGCCGGATGTGACCAAGATGGTGGCGGCGTTTGCTGCTCGGCGAGACCGGATTTACGAATTGGTTTCAGCGATCCTCGGAGTGCGCTGCGCCAAGCCGCAAGGTGCTTTTTATGTATTTCCCAATATTATGTCTTTCGGATTGGGGTCGTTGGAATTTGCTTCTCGCCTGCTGGAAGAGCAGCATGTGGCAGTGGTGCCGGGCGTGGCGTTCGGAAATGATCGCTGCATTCGCCTGAGTTATGCCTGCTCGATGGAAAATATCGAAGAAGGGTTGGCACGAATGGCCGCGTTCTGTGCTGGGCTGAAGCGTTGAGTTCGGTGGCTGTTTGTCTAATACAGCGTTTACGACATTGTTGGAGAGGAGCTCGGGCCCATGGCTTATATGTTTTCGTTCAGTTCCATCGCGCGTACGATTCAGGTGCGGTTGCTGTGTGGTGCGGATGTTGAGCATCTTCCTGAGCTGGATCGGAAGTACTGGCTGATGTTGTCCTGTGCGGTCTCCGCTATGGGGTCTGAGGGCGAGGCTGTGGCTCGGGCGTTGGATATTGATGGAGATGGGCGGGTACGTGTGCCGGAAGTATTGGCGGCAATTGCATGGCTGCGCCCTCGCCTGAAGACGTTCGATTGTTTATTCACGGAAGCGGAAGGGCTTTCGGTGGATGAAGTAAATGGTGAAACCGTGGAGGGAAAACCGTTGGCGGCGCTTTTGTGGCGTTTGAGCTCCACGGGGATGCTTTCAGCCAAGACGATAGGGGAGGCCTTTTCCGCCTTTCTGGCTTCTGCGCAGAATGGGGATGGCGTGGTGGCGTCCTCGGCTGCGGGAGAAAAGTTTGCGCCCGTGGGGGAGGCCGTACTGGCTGTTACCGGTGGCGAAAAGGGAGCGGATGGTGCTGTTGGCCTTTCGATGGCAACGTTAGACGCCTTTGATGCTGCCTTGAAAGCCTATAAGGCCTGGCGGGCGGCTCTGCCCGTGGCATCGCTTCCTGGAGGGGGAAACCCACAGGCCGCTGTGCAGGCAGTGGCCTCGCTTCAGCCAAAAATGGAGTTTTTTTTCCGAACGTGTGCATTATTACGATACAACCCCGCGGCGGGGGAGGCACTGCCTTCGCCGAAACAGGTGTCGGAACTGCCGGAGGCTCCGGTTGCGCTCCCCTCAGCTGAGGCACGCGGTGTGCCATTTGAGCGGGGGGTGAACCCGAGTGATGCGGCGGCGATCGATGTGGCGGCGGCTGTGGCAATGGCGCTTGAGCCGGGCGCAACATGTTTCACGGAGAAATTGTGGCGGCAGGTGGTGGAGGCCGTTTCGCCGTTTGCGGCGTGGGTGGCGGCTAAACCTGCCGGTGCGGATGTGTTGGCAGGGCTGGATGAACAGGTGTTGGCCTTGGCTGATGAGCCGGCGGTTCGACAGGCATTTGCCGCGGCAATCGCGGCAGATACGGCGCAGGCACCGTTGGCGGCGGCGTTTGGAGATTTACAGCGGCTGTTAACCCTGCGCGGAGGATTGCTTCGCTTTTTGCGTAACTTCGTGAATGCGGAGGAGTTGTATCCTCCCCGTGCAAATGCGCTTTTTCAGACAGGTACATTGTATTTGGACGGGCGGACGTGTTCGTTGTGTTTCCCAATTGAGCAGGCAGCGGCTGCGCATGCGGCGGCAGCAGCTTCTTCGAATTGCTGTTTGGCGTATTGTTCGGTATCGCGCCCGGCGGAGGGGGCGAAGCGGACGATATGTGCGGTATTTACGGCAGGATCGGCAGCTTCTTTGGCAGTTGGTCGCAATGGTCTATTCTTTGACCTTGAGGGTAAGGACTGGGAGGCTACACTGATTCATCTGGCGCCGAATCCAATGAGTTTACCAGAGGCTTTTTTTGCGCCATGGCGGAAGATCGGCATGGCCTTTACAGGTGCCGTGAAGAAATTCGTGGCCGGCAAGAATGAGGCGGCTACAGCAGCCATGGTGGATAAAGCGGAGAAGACGGCAGACGGAACGGAGCCGGTTGCGATGCCAACAGCAGGGAATGGTTCGGCTATGGCGTCTTTGGCAACGTTGGGTATCGCGCTTTCGTTTGCGGCTACGGCAATTACGGGAATTCTTTCGGCGTTGACGAATACACCGGTATGGAAGACGGGGTTGGCGGTGGTGGCGATCATCCTGGTAGTGTCCATTCCTAGCGTGGTATTGACGTGGTTTCGTTTGCGTGCACGGGATTTGGCTCCGATTCTGAATGCCTCTGGGTGGGCAGTAAACAGACGGATTGGTCTGACGGCAGGGCTAGGGCGGTTCTTTACGCAGCGAGCGGTTTATATTGGAAAGCGCTTTGTTCCGGCGCCGGTTATGGCGCGTACAGGGCGTGCAACGAGGGTGTGGGGGGTGATTGCGGTGTTGTTGGTTGTGGGTGCCGCCGTGGGTGGAATGCTTTGGTGGCGGTTGGTTCGGACGAAAGAGGCATTGGAGCCGTCGTCGCCAGAGATTCAAGCCCAAACAGTGGACAGTGCGGGGGAAGGTGTTGAAAAGATCGGAGTGCCTGCGGCTCCGGCGGAAGGAGGAAAATGAAATGGCAGCACGTGTGGTGAAACAGCCCTTTTTGGGTTCGGAATATACCCCAGTAGAGAAGGATAAGGCGGCGTTCCATGTGATCCCCGTGCCGATGGAACTTTCGGTATCGTATGGTTCCGGGACGGCCAATGGCCCGGCGGCAATTTTAGCAGCATCGGATCAATTGGAAGCTTACGAGAGTGGAGCATTCCCCTGTGCTGGAGGCATTTACACCGCGCCGCCGATAAAACCAACGGCTGCTAAGGCCAAAGATCCTGAAGCGTGGTTGCGGGTGATTGAGCGGGCTGTTGGAGAGGCGTTGGATTGCGGTGCTCGGCCGGTAATGCTCGGGGGTGAGCATACGGTGACATTGGGGGCACTGCTGGCTTACAAGGTGCGAGGAGAGAAAATCGGTATTGTTCATTTTGATGCACATGCGGATTTGCGTGATTCTTATGAAGGATCGCCATTATCTCATGCGTGTGTTTTAAGGCGGTGTCATGAGTTGGGGTTCCCGGTGACGCAGTTTGCTACGCGGGCTTATTGTGAGGAAGAAGCGGTTTATCGTGCGGAGAATAAACGTACGTTGTTTGCCATGGATGCGGAAACGTTGGCACTGAAGGGGCCGCCCTCGCCGATTTTGCCGAAGAGTTTTCCCAAACAGGTCTATGTGACGTTTGATGTGGATGGTTTGGATCCGTCGGTGATGCCGGCGACGGGTACGCCGGTGCCCGGCGGTCTGTTGTGGTACTCCGCTTTATTTATGTTGCGCGAGATTGCCTCATCGCACACGATTGTGGGGTGTGATGTGGTGGAGTTGGCGCCAATCTCCGGGCTTCATTATGCTGATTTTACAGCGGCGAAGTTGGTTCAGAAACTAATGGGATTGATGGCTTGAGGAGTGGGCGCACCAGTATTGAAGAGGCTGCCTTGGCGCAGTTTGAGGGCGCCCGATTGGCGTTTGTCGACGGGGTTTGGGTCAATGAGTCGGTGCGTGGGCGCGATCTGAAGTACTATATTTTCGACTGGGACGACAACGTCTTGTGTATGCCCACGCGCATCCATATGGAGCGGAGGGATGAGACAGGGCATTGGGTGCCGCATGTATGCTCTACGGCAACGTTCAGCGTGATTCGGAAGGATGTCTCACATTATCGATTTCCGAATGGGGAGCGATCTCAGGCATTTGTGGAGTTTCAGGATGAACGAACCCCGGCTGGGGGTGGAAACTTTATGGCGGATTTGGATCGTGCGTTGGATGATCTGGCTTTCGGCCGTAAGCTCCCGCCTCCGAGTTTTAAGGTGTTTCGGAAAGCACTGGTGGAGGGGCGTTTGTTTGCGATCGTTACCGCACGCGGACACGAACCGGAAACGTTGCGTAAGGGTATTGCGCGGTTCATTGATCGGGTGCTTTCGCCGGTTGAACGTGAAGTTATGTTGATTAATTTGCGGGGATATTCCTATTGTTTTGACGGAGTCCAGACGTTCCCTTCACAGCAGGCTGTGATTCTGCGTTATCTGCAATTGAACCGATATCACGCGATTACGTCGAAAACCTTTGATGCTCAGATTGCGGCGGCGGCTTCGGAGGTGAAGACGCAGGAAGAGCGGAAACGGTTTGCCATTCAAGATTTCATTGAACATTTGGGAGATATTCTGAATCGAACGGGGATGGAAGCGCTTCGGTTGCCAATATCGATTGGGTTTTCGGATGATGATCCGTATAACGTTACGGCGGTGCAGACGTATTTGGAGCAGGATTTGGCGCGCCGGTTCCCAGCGGTGAAGTTTTGTGTATATGACACCTCGGATGGAATGGGTGCGCATAAGATCATGATCTCAGGGCAGTTGGAGTTGCCGTTCGAATGAATGTTGGGGGACAGGCTGAGTGTGCCGAGCATGTTGGCAAAGCGGGCGGCCGGATTGGGGTGGCATTTTCCGGCGGAGTGGATTCCGCTGTAAGTGTTCGGCTGCTCCAGGAGCAAGGCTTTGAGGTTGAGGCTTGGCATATGCTGACCTGTTCGTCGGAGCCGGCGGCGGGAGTGGTGCGGTTGGTAGAAGCACTGGGGGTGCCGTTGCATGTCGTGGACTTGCGAGCTGCGTTTGAGGAGCAGGTGCGAGAACCGTTTTATGCAGCTTATGCATCTGGCTTGACGCCGAATCCGTGTGCATGGTGTAACCCGCGATTGAAGTTTGGTTTGCTTCGGCAAACCATCGGCGGGCGTATGGCCACAGGGCATTACGTGGGGTGTGGGTACGAACCGCAGAGTGGGGCTCTCACGTTGCGGTGTGCTCATGATGCAGCCAAAGATCAGAGTTACTTTCTGTATGCGCTCAATGCCGCCATGCTGACGGAGACAGTTTTCCCGCTCGCTGGCAGGACGCGGGTTGAGGTTGTGGCATTGGCGCGGGCGTTGAGGCTGCCGATCCCGGAGGAGAAACTTGCCTCTGGCAGTCAGGATATCTGTTTCCTCCCGGAGGGGGATTACAGGCCTGAGTTATGCCGGCGCTTCCCGAAGGTCAATCGCCCGGGGAATATCGTAGATGAGTCTGGGCGTGTGTTGGGGCGGCACTCCGGCCTGGCTAATTATACGCGCGGGCAGCGACGAGGTTTGGGCGTAGCGATGGGGGAGCGCACGTTTGTTGTTGGGTTTGATTGGGTCCAAAATACGTTGGTGATCGGGCCGCGTGAGTCCTTGCAAACGCGTACATTTTCTATATCGGAGATGCATTGGCTGGTGCCGCCATCGTTTCCTTTGTTGTGTGAGGCGGTTACGCGTTATCATCACCGGGCATTTGTTTGCCGAGTGGAGGCGGATGGGCGTGTAGAGGCCGAGGAATCTCAGACGTTGGTTACGCCTGGGCAGGCCTGTGTGTTTTACCGGGGGGAATGGGTTCTTGGAGGAGGAACGATTCAAACGGTAGGGGGCGGGAAATAGTATGATTCGACGGCGTTCATTTTTGGTTGGACTGGGAGGCGTTGTGCTCGGGGCTGGGCTTCGGGCGGAATGCTCGTCAGAAGCCGGGAAATTGGTATTGTCTCCGCCAACAGGACAATGTGTCTTGGATGGTTCGGTGCGGCAGGGTGTTTTTATGGATACGGGAACTGGACGCCCGGAGAGTGGTATGTTTGGGAACACGCGTAAATATGCTGATGGTTCTCCGCGGTTTCATGAAGGGATCGATATCGCTCCGGTGCAGCCCTGGCGGCGTGATCGGAATCCAACGGATGTGGTGCGTGCATCGGCTCCGGGCTTGGTCGTTTATATCAACCAGTGTAGACAAAATGCCTCGCTTTACGGGAATTATGTCGTTCTGACACACGAGGTTCCCAGTTTTGGAGTGGTTTATACGCTTTATGCTCACCTGCGGCGAATTGATCGTTCGTTAAAAGCCGGGCAACAGGTGCCGGCTGGCCGGGCTTTGGGCATCATGGGGCATACACCGGACTTCCCATTGGCACGGGCTCATCTGCATTTTGAGGTCGGCGTGGTGATGAATCGTCATTATCCGCTGATAGATGCCCAACATGGGGTGTGGAATGGTGCCAATCTGTATGGAGTGGATCCCTGCGTGGCCTTCACCGAACAACGGCGGAATGGCGCATTCGATATTGCGGCGTATCTTGTGCACCGTCCAATCGCATGGGGTGTTCAGCTTGAGCCTGGGCCACGGCCGGACTTCTTTCGACGGTATCCATTGTTCTGGCGGGGGGAATATCGGGAGTCGTGGCCGATGTGGGTGGCCTTTTCTCGGGAGGGAATTCCTGTGCATGGGCAGTCGATTCCGCCTGGAGTTTCGATAGCGAAGCAATTCAGGGGGTCTTCGGAAGAGTTGCGAAAAGGGCGGAATTGGGCTAACCCTGAGCGAGGTAGGATCTTGCTTGAAAACTTGCTCGTGTCGCCGAGCAGGTCTTCGCAACGGTTCACACGGTTGGGTGAAGTCGGGTGAGAGAGGAGGGTTCGATGCGGATTCTACTGGTAGATAATCTGTTGATTCGTCGGTATGGAAAATTGCGCATGGGTCCCGGGCGTGCATTGGCCTGCGGTGCCATTCGCGGTAATCATCGCCTGTGTGAGTTCTCGGATCGCGATTTGGCGCGTTACATGGGGTTTGGTATTCGTGCTGTGGGCGTTCATCGTGTAAACAAGGCATTATTGGAAACGGCCAAGAACTTTCGGCCGGATGTTGTCTTGCTTGGACATTGCGACTACATTCACAATGAGACACTCGCGGCTATCCGAAGCGCCATTCCGAAGGTGCGCCTGGCGCACTTTAATGTGGATCCGATGTGTGACCTGCATCCACAGGCGCAAATGCGGGAGCGAATGACAAGCTGCGATGTCTTGTTTGCGACCACTGCCGGCGCACAATACCTGAAGCCGTTTTTGACCGGGCAAAACTGTGTAGCCTATATGCCAAACCCCGTGGATGCGGCACTGGAAACGCTGGACAACAGCCGCCGCCCGGCTTCTGCATTCGCTTGCGATCTTTTTTATGCAGGACAGCCGCGCTCGGGTGATCCGCGCCTCGAGTTTATTCGGCGCTTACGAAGTGCTCTGGACGGTTCGTCTATCCGCTTTCAATTGGTGGGTATGTACGGATCTGCACCGGTTGTGGGTGGAGCTGCCTATGATGATCTGTTAGCTGGTGCGAAGATGAGCGTCAATATTAATCGCTACTTCGGTATGAAGTGGTATTCCTCTGATCGTATTGCGCATTTGATGGGTTCCGGTATCCTTACGGCCATTTATGATGGGGATGATCAGCAGCACTTCTTCTCGAACCAGGAGGCCGTGTTCTTTCATGACGTGCCAGATCTAGTGGAGAGTCTCTTGCACATGCAGGCAGCGGATTCCAGACGGCAGGCCATTGCGGCGGCCGGGCGTGCCCGCTATCATGCGCTTTTCAGTGGCGAACGTATCCTTCAATACATGCTTGAAACACTTTTCGAACAGCCCTATTCAGAGCCGTATGAATGGCAGTCTGAGGTTTATCGCTGAGTCCCCCGCATCGTAAAGGAAGGTAAGCAGCAGAATGATTTTACAATCATTAGATGAACTTTCAACTTACGTATATCCGCAGGCTCAGATTCGTTTGTGCCTAGCCAACGTAACCGATACATCGCGTACGCTTGAGCGAAATCATTTGTGCGGCCCCATTGCCGGGCTTGTTCAGGCTGAAATGGTTGGCGCGGCCGCGTTGTTGGGTACGCTCTTGGAACGCCCTGGGCAGACTATTACGCTTCGTACACTTTTCCCGGAGGGGTTGTTGGGCGGGGCGACCATTGAGTGTTCACAGGCGTTCCATATTCGCGGATATACGCGCCAGAAAGTGCTTCCATCGCTGGATGATTCGGAGGCGCCATGTGAAGAACTTTTTGATCGTGCCCTTGGGCACACAGCACACTGTTCGGTGGTTCGGGCGGAGGCGAATGGAGCCAGTGAGTCTGCGTGCTTCGATCTGAAGCTCAAAGAACGGCTCACAATCACCGACATTGTGGAGGAATACTTCTGCACATCGCTTCAGCGGCGCGTGTTGGTGCAGCTTTCGGCTATGAGCAAGTTGGGGTATGTGGGGTGTGCTCATGCTTTGCTGTGTGAGTTTCTGCCGGAAGCCGAGGATGTCTGTTACGACCGTATTGCCGCTCGTTTCGCTGAAGGCGTTGTTCAGGATACATTGGATGCCGGTGCCTCCATCGGGGACGTTACGCGGGTCCTTGGCCTTGAAACGCCGCAACGCATAGGATCGACCCCGGTTGCATTCGCCTGTCCCTGTTCTTCGGCTCGGGTAATGGCCATGCTGCGTGCACTCCCTCAGCAGGAATTACGCGAGATGGCCGCTGCCGGAAAACCAATCGATATCTTCTGCCATATGTGCGGTAAGTGCTACACCATTACCCCCGCTCAACTGCTTGCCTTGATGAGTGATTGAACTGTTCTTTTTTTGGAACTGTGTTGAAATGAAGATTCTTTACGATCGGAATATGTTATTGGGAGATCGCCTCTTTTCGCGGCTTGGCTCGGCCAAAGCCGTGGAAGGGCGTACGTTGACTCGGGCTGACTTGATGGATTGTGATTTGCTCTTTGTGCGCTCCACTTGTAGGCTGAATGCCGCACTGCTGGAAGATACGCCAGTCCGCTTTGTCGGGAGTGGTGTTGCTGGGACGGATCATATTGACTTTGAGGCTTTGCGCTGTTTGGGGATTGAAGTGGCTACTGCACCGGGATGCAATGCCGAAAGTGTGGCCGATTATGTTATTGCCGCCCTCCTTTCCATTGGAGCGCGGCAATCGGTTTCGTGGGGCGGAAAAACGCTGGGTATTGTAGGCGTTGGGCACGTGGGTAAACGGGTTAAAATGTTTGCCGAGCAGGCGTTGGGGATGCGTACGTTGTGTTGCGATCCGCCTCGTCAGGAGGCGGGCGATTGGCAGGCACGGGACTTCGTTTCTTTCGAGGAGCTTCTGCCGCAAGCGGATGTTCTCACGTTTCATACGCCGTTGATTGAGAGCGGTGCTTATCGTACCCGTGGACTTTTTTCCGGTGCGATTGTGCGGAAAACAAAGCCTGGCGCGGTGCTCATCAACTTCGCCCGCGGTCCCATCTGCGATGACGCGTTGGTGGCAACCATGCTGGGCGCAGGATTGCTTTCTGACGCCGCGATCGACTGTTGGGAGGGCGAGCCGGATTATTCCGCCGATTTGGCTGCGTTGGCTGCGCTTGCCACGCCCCACATCGCCGGCCATGCTTACGAAGGTAAAGCGAATGGAACGCTGGCTGTCTATGAGGCCGCCTGCCGCTTTCTGGGTGTGGAGCCCGGTTCTGTACCGCGATTCCCTGCCGCACCGTGTGCCAGATTGCAGTTGGAGTGTCAGGGAAAAACCCCGGAGCAAATCCTCTGTGAGGCTGTTCTTGCTGCGTGTGATATCGAGGGGGATACCCGCCGTTTCCGTGCCGCTTATGCGGCGGATGCGAACGCTCGCCGGGCTAACTTCGATGCATTGCGCAAGACTTATCCCCTTCGCCGCCTTTTCTCTGCCACAACGCTTTCGCTCTTGCATGCGGAAACATCCTTATTCCCGCGGCTGGAGGCCTTGGGGTTCTCTGTTCGCCGAGGAAGAAAATCGCGGACAATCGCGCAGATGCTCGTTAAGTGAACATGCAGCTTCATGTAAACTTCATCGCCCGGCTTCTTTGAAGTCGGGCTTTTTATGTCTTGATTTTAACGTCTTGAATAGAAGGTGCTGCAGAAATAGATTCCCTGCCGCTTCGTTTTCGATTTACTCCCTAAATAGAATCATGCAATCCACCGCGGAGAAAAATATCCTCGGTTTCAGGTTGTTGGTGAAATCGCCCCGGTTTCACCGTTAACCCGCCCCGACTTTGAGACAAACCCGGGGCGGTTTTTATCCTTTACCGATATGGAGTCAAAAGAGCCTTGCCTTGGGGCAAGTATGGAATATCCACCTAAACACGGATGAGATTTGCAGATTCGTTTTTGTGGCGACCCTTGGGACGGAAGACTCCCTGAGCGGTCATTTCAGTGGGAATGCTGTAAGGGTGGTCAAACGGGTGCTATCGAGTCCGTAAAGTGTGGATGGGCTTGCAGGTTGCTGTTGTGTAGGGTGCAGAATCTTCTGAAAGAGAAAAGACGGTAGAGAAAGGTATTGCCGTGAGCATTGGAGGCAAAGATGTTACGGTAGCATGGAGGAGTCTGGGGATGTGAACGGGCAAACGACAGGGATCCGGGTGCATGCGTATGGAATGGTATAAACAGAATGAATCGAGAAGAAT
>CALBHX010000091.1 GCA_937892925.1 uncultured Lentisphaeraceae bacterium | reverse complement strand
AATACGCCAGGTTCTTTTGCCAGTTATAGCGCAACAGCAGAAACAGAGCCCCCCAGATCATCGCTCCTAAACCTGCCCGCACGGCGCTAAGGGGGATTAACATGAGCGCCATGCCGGCCAATGCCGGCGTTAGAAAAGCGAGTGCGGAAGAGAAGATGCCTCCTCCCGGCGCGAAGAGTGAAGCTGTGAACAGAAGCGGAAAGGCCACGGTTACAAACCGCGTCCATCGCCGCTCCCGACGGAACGACCCGAACAGTGCTAACAGCATCCAGGCCAAAACGCCGAGTCCCCCGCAGCAGGCGTCATAAGCTCGGTTCGCGATGGCCTCCCATAACCCGGCGAGGGAATTGGGGAGTACAGGCGGCGTGATGGAGCCAATCCATCCAAAATGGGAAAACAGCGACCATCCCCCCACGGCAATGGCCGCCGTTAACCCTACATGAAGCGGCCGCCAATAGAGACACAGGTGACTCCAGCCTACTCCCAGCAAGACCGCCGGCAGCAACACCAGCAGCACCCAAATGGATTGCGCCGACACCGCCAGCAACATGGCCGCTGCTGCACCCACGCCGATTGCCGGTAAATACCCTGGCCACCGCGCGTAGGCACGCGCCGAAATCAATAAAAACAGAAACAGGGCACCCCAAAAAGCTTCGGGCATAAACTGTGTAGCCGCCGTTATAATCGGTAGAGACACCGCTGCGAAGGCCATTGACCATAACGGCCCGTCTGCGAACTCAAACCAACCGTTGTCCCGCCGCCGCCCCAATGCCGGCAGCCCGAGGATGAACAACATGGCGCAGAGCATCGGAATCAAACGGTAACAGCTGGTGCTTAGCGTTTGCCGCTCAACGCCGAAAAAACGTGCGCCGGCGCCGGCTACTGCGTGAAACAGCGTGGGTGCTGCACACAGCCCCGTCGGCCATTCCGCCACATGGAGGGTCTCTGCCCGGTTGGCTGCTGCCATCAGGTGCGGCGCTTCCTGTGCGGTAGGCAGCGGGTCGCGCAGGCGCAGGGCACACATCCCCAACGCCACGGCTGAAAGAACCGTGAAGAAAAAAACCTGCGTGAAACGTTGAAACGCTGCGCCCATATTCCTCTATTATATCAAACAGAAGAGGGTAACGCCCGCTGGGCTCCTCCAGCCTCCAGGGCTTATGTTATACTCACGGCATGAACGTGTTTGCCGATTTATCGGTCTTGATTGTGTCCTGGAATCAGGCTGAGCGGCTTGCCGCATGCCTGGAGGCGGTGCTTCGTTTTCTTCCGGGGGCACAGGTGGTGGCGGTAGATAATGGATCGGAGCCGCCGCTGCGTTTTCCTGCCGGCGTATCAGCCGTGCGTATTCGGGAGAATCTTGGCTATGCCGGGGGCAATCAGGCGGGATTTGTACGGTGTACGCGTCCATTCGTCTTGTTATTGAACAATGATGCGCTGCTGCCTTCTGCGGCGCCGGTTCAAACGCTGCTTGCATTTTTGAGAGAGCACGTCTGTGTAGCCGCGGCGCAGGCGGCGTTGCGGCTGCCCGATGGTTCGCTGGATGCCTGCGGGGAGTGTTTTACACCGGCGGGCGTATTGTTTCACCGGGGTTACCGCCAGCCGGGTGGGCGATGGCTTGATGCGCCGGCGCCTGTACTGGCCGGAAAGGGGGCGTGCCTGTTGGTTCGGCGGCAGGCGGTGGAGCAGGCCGGGGGGTTGTTCCGCCCAGACTTCTTCTGTTACTACGAAGATATCGATTTGGGGCATCGCTTGTGGCTGGCCGGGTATGAAGTCTGGTTCGTCCCAACAGAGCCGGTGCTGCATGATGAGCGTGCCACTTCCCGCACATTGTCTGATCGGTTCGTCTGGCGGCACTATCTTTCCAATATGCTCTCCTCTGCCCTGGATTTGTGGGGGTGGCGCGCTTGGGTGCGTATGGGGCCGGGGTTTCTCTGTGCGTGCTTGATCGGTGCCTGTGCTAAGGGCGTGCTGCCGTGTATTCGGCGCAAGCGCCTGCCGTTTCGCCGCGCGGCAGCAGAGCGCGACTTTCTGCCGCGGGTAACCGTGCGGGTGCCGTGGCGGTATTATTTTGGGCTTGGCAGGCGCGTTTTGACTGGATCCATGCGTTCATTTGCTTCGGGTAAAAAGAAAAGTGTGGACATTTTCCGCTAATCTTGATACCTTTCATCCCGTTTTGCGGAAGCGTTTCGTTTCAATTCGCTGGTCAAGGCCAGTTTGAGATGGGGACTTCCCTTGCACATTGGGCGGTTAACTCAGTTGGTTAGAGTTCCTGATTTACACTCAGGCTGTCGGCGGTTCGAGTCCGTCACCGCCCACCAAACAGATCGCGCTTACCCTGCCGCCAGGCATTGTTCGGGTAGGCGTTTTTGTTTTATAGCGGCTCTGCTGTAATTGACCTTGCCGAGGCGTGCGGAGTAGGATGCAGGGGAGCCGCCGCACCGGAGGAGAACGGTTTTGCCATGCGCCGAAAAGAACGGGAAGTAACGGACCAGGCGGAGATCGCCGCTATACTGAGAGAGGCTGAAATCCTGCGCCTTGCATTGAATAACGGCCCGTATCCATACCTGCTGCCGGTCAATTTTGCCTTTACGCTGGAGACTAACCGTTTGACGCTTTTTTTCCATAGTGCCAGGCAGGGGGGCAAGCATGATGTGATTCGGCGGGATAACCGCGCGGCGTTTGAGGTCGATTGCCGCTGCCGGCTTTTGCCATCGCACGCTGATAATCCCTGCGCCACCGGCTTCGCATATGCCAGTGTGATTGGTTGCGGCACGGTTGAGCCGGTGCCCGAGGCAGAAAAGGAGCAGGTTCTGCTCCGCCTGCTTGCCCATTATGGTGTAGACGCGCGGCATCTTGACCCAGCACATGTGGCGGCCACCGCATGTTACGCCGTTCATGTGCACGCGTACACGGCCAAGCAGCATGTTGGGTAATGCATGTGGTCTGCCGTTTGGTTCATAACGGTCTGGGCGGTTTTTGATTTTGAGCCGGGGATGTGTTGTGTTCTGTCCGCCCCGG
>CALBHX010000090.1 GCA_937892925.1 uncultured Lentisphaeraceae bacterium | reverse complement strand
CCTCTTCTAGAATGGCGGCCATTTCGGGGTCATCGGGCAGAAGCTCGGGCAGACCCGCATTTCCAGCTTGGTATGGAGCCGCCGATTTGGAATGGCCGCTCACAACACATGTTGTTTCTGCCAGGTACATAAAAGACGGCTCGCAACCCCCTTGCAAGCCGCCTGTATCAGTTATCAAGCGCTTTGAGAATAGACCCTTAAAAACCTCTATTGATTCTCAACTTCATTGATAACTTCCCCTTTTTCCTCCTTTTCATTCTCAATCAGCCATTCCGCAAAAAATCCGTCAAAACCCAGCTATTCCAGCTTTTCCCATCCTATTCCTCATTCTCACCGCATGTGCGTCAAATCAACGCTCGTTCAGTTGAGAAAATGGCCTACTTCGAACACATGAGAGTAGATGGAACGGCTTACTGTTCAATTAAAGGTGTAACCTCAACATGTTCATAGACAGTCGTTCCGCAAAAGATAAAATCAATAAATACCAAAGAGGATATCCACACAGCCGTGTGATGTTTCGGGCAGGCCACGATATCCCGGGCAACGCACTTGGGGAAGGGAATTCGATCGATGAGTTCGAATCATCCGCAACGGCAACACTGTAAAAACATCCGGAGAGCCTCTCTCCCTATTACGAACACACACCATAGGATCATCAACAAAGAGGCGCGCTCATAACGAAATACCCTATTGTACAAGTATTCCAAAAAATGAATACCTGTATTGTCTACCCTCATGGGATCTGAAAGAACGAAAAATCAGACACAGAAAATATACTCAGTTCTGTGAAGTCGATGGAAGCAAGAGCCTCATTTCCATGGACAAAGATCGAACCCACTTCTTCAGTTGGTATGATAATGCAGTCCGCCTAGACTATTTGAAAATCCCGTTCTGTTAGCCAGGAGGAGATTCAGTATATAACGCATGGCTATGCATAGAGATATAGATATAGATATACGATAGAAGGTGTAAGATATGAGCAAATCGCCATCCTTTCGGGTTTCGGTTTTATGTGGTTAACGTTACCTCATACTAAGGCGCCTCCGATACATACCCAGACTTCAAGCAAACTATTTCTGGATACCTCATAGGTAAATAGGAAAGGGTGGCTGACCGCGTCTCTTCCTGTTGCCAGTCATCTGCCGTACATTCCCGATACGACGAATAATACGGTTGTTTTTAAACGAGTCAGTTAGTGACAAGGTTAGCTGCGCTGAAGGAAGTCTGCGATATCACGAAGTGCCTGAGCCCGGTACTGCGTGCCTTCCGGGCGGGAAAGAAAAATATGGTGGGCGCCTGGATAGCGAATTTGTATGGCACCAAAACGTGTTGCAAAGTCCGTTTGTTGATCGGCCAAGATATCGGCTTCAGCTGTAATAATCAACGTTTTTGGGAGTTGCTCGAGTTGTTCGAGTGGAGAGGCTCCATAGCGCAGGGAAAGATCCGGGCAGTAGGCGTCATAAAAATAATCCATGAGTCTGGGGGAGAGGGGCCATGATTTCTCATACGCTTTCCAGGAACCGCGATCTCGCACGGGGAGTAGGGTCGTAACGGGATAGATGAAGACTGCACGGTCGGGCATGGCTGCTGGGAGGGCGCACAAGGCGAGATGTGCTCCTGCAGAATCGCCACCGAGGAACAGCGGCGTTTGGGTTATTTGGAAACAATGTCGCCAGAAGGCGGTGCACCACGCGTTTGACCGTGGGTAGGCGGTAGTACGTGCCAGTGGATAATCCGGCATAATCACGGTACATGACAGGGTTTGTGCAAGGTCGCGCCCCCAGTTAAGAGCGTCGTCCCCAAGAGGAATCATCCAACCACCACCGTGAAACCATACGAGTGTGCCATATGCACGATTGGGTATAAAGGCTGTTGTTGGGAATCCTTGAAAAATGGTAGTTTGAATGGTGAGACTCATGGGATGCCAGCTAGTTTATGGGTTTGAATGGAGAGTCGCCATGGGGGAGTTGGAGCTGAGGCGTTGAGTTGGCCGAGTAGGTGAATGGTAGCTCGCATGTTAAGATGGCCGCCTTCGTCACAGGGGGAAAGGTAGTAATCCTGGGCGGGGAGATGTTTCCTAATATCGGCACACCATGCGGGCGTAATGTCATTGGTTACAACGAGTCGCACTTCGTGTGCGGAACGAAGATTAAGCGGGGCTCCAACTTTTGGGGATGCGGCAATGTAGTCTAGGGCAGCCCGAAGAGAGGGTGTAGGTTCGCGGGTACCATTGGTTTCTATTCCAATCCAAAATCCTGCGGCTTTGAGTGCTGCAACGAGGGGAAATAGATCGGGTTGGATTAGAGGCTCGCCTCCTGTGAGGATGACACTCGCTCCAGGGTGCGCTTGAACGCGTTGAAACAAATCTGCAAGTGTAAGTTGCAATGCAGTGGTATGATCGGTGTCGCACCAGGGGCATGCGAGATTGCATCCGGAGAATCGAATAAAGGTGACAGGTTTTCCAGTATTTCGTCCTTCACCTTGAAGGGAATGGAAGATATCATGGAGAGGGTAGGTGGGCATGACAAAGGTAAAAAGGTAAGAAGATGGATATGGTATTATCGACGGCCTTCACCGCGGCAATTTTTACATCGTTCGGAGGCGCCAGGGCTCCCATCGCGCGAGCGAGCATGAGTTATACCGGTTCCGGAGCATTTTCGGCAAAAGGGGAGGGCACCTGTTCCGGAACACTTTCGGCAGGATTGTGTGCCTGTTCCGGAACAGGCTTGGCAGGGCACTTTTTTGATGAGTTGTTCGCCATCTTTGTTTCGCATACGTTCTAAGGTGGAACCTGTACCACGACATGACCGGCACATTTCCATACCTAAACCCCAACAGGCTTTACAGGGTTTTGGGCATTGATGCGCTAATTTCGCGAATGCTTCGGGGGAAAGCAAGTCGGCGGTTCCGGGTTTGATATATCCTCCGGCAAGGGGAACATTTCCGGCGGCAAGTTGTTCGGTATCGAATCGTAAACGTTGCGTTTTTTGGCGTTCCAGACGTTCGGCGAATGTAAGACGTTGAACAGTGCGCCCGCGTGCGCGACAGGATCTGCAGGTGCGTACCAGCTTGGCACGGACAATATTTTGAGCTTGAACGCCAGTGTCTTCTACAGTTTCTCTTCCGGAACCATGACAAGTGGGGCAGGGCGTTTCGCCAAAGAGTGGCACGGGCTTTGGCGGAAAAATCAGCCCCGGCAATTCATTGGAGAAAAGAATACCGGGGAATATGAACACAAGAACAGAAAAGACCTGGACGGCGTTCATGCAATACTCTCCAATCCATACCGTTTGATTCTTCGGTAAAGCGTACGTAAGGGAATACCTAATCGCTTGGCGGTGGCGGTTCGATTCCCGTTGGTTTCCAAAAGAACTTTTCGTATTAAAGCAGCTTCTTCCGGCTCACTGGACGAGGCGGCTACGGATGGTGATGTGGAGGTTGTTGACGGGGCACCATTCAGTGTATCAAGAATGGATTGGGGAATATCGTCTCGCATAAGGCGATCACCCTTCGCTAAAACCATCATACGTTCAATTGTATTGCGTAACTCACGCACGTTACCGGGCCATGCGTATTGTTCTAGACAGACCAGTGCTTCGTGGTCAAGCCCTAAAATACTTCGACCAAGCAATGGGTTGAATTCTCGGATGAACGCATCACACAGTAAGGGTAAATCACTCCGCCGCTCCCGCAATGAGGGCAGGTTAATGTCAATAACATTTAGGCGGAAGAAAAGGTCTTCACGAAATTTACCTTCTTGCACCCATGCCCGGAGATTTCGATTGGTGGCAGCTACCAGTCGTATATCTATTGGGCGCGGTTCGGCGGATCCTACGGGCTCAACTGTTCGTGTTTCAAGCACGCGTAAAAGTTTGACCTGCGTAGAGAGGTCAATCTCCGAAATCTCATCTAGAAAAAGGGTGCCGCCATTGGCCAGTTCAAAACGCCCTTTATGATCGTCATTTGCTCCGGTAAAGGCACCTTTGACATGTCCGAAAAGCTCACTTTCGAGTAATGTTGGAGCTAATGCTGCACAGTGTACAGCTACAAACGGGTTGTTAGCACGTGGACTCAACGCGTGAATGGCACGGGCGACGAGTTCCTTGCCCGTGCCACTGGCACCCTGGATGAGCACGGTGGCAGGCGTCGGCGCTACTTGTTCGATTCGTTCACGTACGTGCATCATGACTTCGGAAGATCCGATTAGGCGTTCCAACGCACTTTTTCCAATTAATTGTGTCCGTAGGCGGGCGTTTTGGCGCTCTAGCGTTTTTTGCCGGAGTGCTCGTTGGACAATCAATGCCAAGTGGTCGAGGTTTATGGGTTTAGTGAGAAAGTCATATGCGCCGTTTCGCATGGCTTCAACAGCACTTTCAATGGATCCATAGGCGGAGAGGAGAATAACAGGAATATTGGGGTGCGTAGTGACGATGTTACGTAGAAGAGAGAGTCCGTCGCGCCCTGGCATTCTCAAATCTGTTAACACCAAGTCAATATCGTGCGAGGTTAGTAAGGCGGCCGCAGATTCCGCGTCAGCCGCGGTCAAAACGGTATAGGTATCGCGCAAAGCCATGGCGACCCCCTCACGGGTTGCCAAATCGTCATCAACAACGAGCAACGTGTTCATGCATGGTCCTCTTCGCATGAATTACCGAGGGCTCGAACGCGTCGTTCGGCTCGGGGTAGGTGAAGTGTGAAACAGGTGCCTTCTCCATAGTGGCTTGCACAGGCAATTGTACCGCCATGATCCTGTACAATACGGCGGACGATCATGAGTCCTAATCCGTTTCCTTTCGCCTTAGTGGTTACGTAAGGGTCAAAAATACGCCCCAACAGATCTGCCGGGATGCCGACCCCATTGTCAAGGATGGAGATATTTACCCAGTTGTCATCAGCAGTGACGGTGATACCGATCCGTCCACCATCGCTCACGGCATCCATGGCATTGCGGATAAGGTTAAAGAATACCTGTTCCATTTGCTGTGCATCGAAGAAAACATCTGGAATAGTATCCGGGAAAAGAATTTGCAACTGAATGTGCCGTTGTTCAAAATCGGGCGTGAGAAGACGGGTAACAGCCTCAATGGTGGCACGAATGTTGCCACGTGTTAGGTTTGGTTTGGAGGGGCGGATGGCAGTTAAAAACCGGCGAATAATGTTGTCTAATCGGCTTACTTCAGCCTCGGCAATCGAGGTGAGATTTTGCAATGTGTCCCGTTGTTCATCATTCTGAATGTGCCGCAGTTCGCGGGCAAGCAGTTGAAGATGAATGTTGATGGCGTTAAGCGGATTACCGATCTCGTGCGCTACACCTGCAGCTAGCGTTTTTGCTGCTGTTAAGCGCTCATCGACAAGAGCATTCTCTTCTGCCGCTCGTTCACGGGTTATGTCTCGAAGAATAAGTAACAATTCTAGCCGATCTGCCAAGGAGACGGGGCGTGCATAGAAGGAGACGATTCGGTGTTCCGGATAGGTGAGTTCCACCTCACGGGCTTCGATGCGTTCCCAGTTACCTATTTGTTGTTTCAGAAGCGATTCTAGTCCCCATTCACGGAGATGCCGCCCAAGGGATTTCCCTCGCCATTTTCGAAGCTCAAATCCTACCATTTGCTCTGCGGCATGATTGGCATAAAGAGGAATCAGGCCTTCACCTAACACCAAAACGCCCTCATCAATGGATTGGAAGATCGTCTCTAAAAACCCCCGCTCTTTTGCGATCTCGGCAATGTGTGCTGAGAGTACGGGAGCCTCAATCCGGTCAAGCCGGGATATAAATTTATCGAAAAAACCCTGACGCATGCTTTGTATTCTACCATATTGTCAATGGGGTATTTTAGGGTATTTGCTGGAGTATGGTCGAACGTATGGAGTAATAATGGTAAAAAGTGGCGGGACACATGCTGGTGCCCCGCCACGGTGAATGAGTTTGTACAGGCTGGAATTACTTCGTCTTTTCCGTTACTTTTTGTTCTGGGGCGGCCAGTGCGGCGTGCGGTGTTGCTGCAGGAGCTTGGTACGCATCAATCAACTGGCGTAACCGTTCAGCCTGTGGTGTATACTTTGCAAGAGGGGAATCTTTGTTGGCGTTTAGCAGTGGATGAAGCGCAGCCTTGGCTGCACTTTTGTCTCCCTTTTGACAAAGAATTCGGGCTTTGGCAAAAAGGATCTCGGAGGTTAAGTAATGTGGGCGAGAGGCTTGAGTCAACTCGGCATCCATGGATTCAATGGCGGTTTGCCCCACCTCCCAAC
>CALBHX010000089.1 GCA_937892925.1 uncultured Lentisphaeraceae bacterium | reverse complement strand
CGCCCCCACCACCGCCCAGAGGCGCCGCCCCATTTCCGCCGCCTTCTCTACGCCGCGATTCAATGGCGTTTTTCAGCTTACGATACGACCGACCGAATCGGCTTGCTCATCACAGCAACGCAACTATTCTTTCCTTGCTCTTTTCAGCGTGAGAGAACAGAGAACCGTATCACGTTGTTCTTCACCCATTCAAACGCCCCGCTCCCCCTCGAAACAGGCGGGTGCGCCCCGCCCCCAAAATCCTTTGCTCAGCTCCGGAGAGCGTTCATTTACAAACATGCCAACCTCATTTCCCCATAAACCCAATGCAGCTTACCGCGTAAGTGGCCATGATCGCTCCCCCCCTGGGAATACCCAGTTCTCACGCCATTCAGTAAAAAATCCAGAACAGTCAAAAAGAAAAAAATACTTGCAGAGAACACCCTCTCTTGATATGTTTATCTCAGTGCGAGTAAACACGTTGTGCGATTTCTCGACACCCATGCAAAGGTTCAGCGTGATCCTCTGAGAAGCATTCTTTCGGGAAAACGCCGCGTGCCCAAAGACGAAAATAATTTGCCCGTTGGGCGATGGGTTCTTTTCATCATATCCCTACCCATTGTCCAACGGGCTCTCAATTAAACCGTTCACGTTCGGGAAATCCGCCTTGGTTCATGACACACACCGCGCATCCGCAAGAAAACGTCTTACCCGTCTATCGCACCGGCTCCACGTATTCAACCGCTCGGTTCGTCCAATTTCCCCGCCTCGTTTCGCTCAAACAACGCCCGTCAGCGGCAGACCCTTCACATAAAGAACAATCTTCCGCCGCCCTGCCGCCGTCCCTTTCGTGATAGACTCCACGCCGGATAAACACTCCACCGCTTTCATAAACCAGCTCCATCCCACCGCAATTTCTCTGTGCCCGATAGATGCCGCCTCAGCGTCTCTTTTCCCCCTTTCTAAAATCCATTTGTAACCCCACTCCCGCTCCCCTCCGGCCTCCCCTCTCAGCACAACCACAACAGCCGCCCATTTCGTTTAACACCGAGCCGCCACTCCGCACTGCAAAACCTCTTCTAAACGCTCCCGCCCTAGTGCGCACAGAGCGCGTAACCACCACCCCTCCCAAGCCTCAGCACCCCACCCACCGCTCCGTCAATTATACTCCTCCGCAGCTCAGCCCAACCCACCGATTTGCCGCAGCCGCAATGAAAACAGTTCGTCTGCCCGCGGGTAACGCTTCAATACACCCTCAACAGGTTCCGCCAGCCCCGCCGAGCGGGAGGTGCCCCCTCGACCGGACCCATCACTTCACCATTACCCCACCCGAACACTCCCCTCATTCATTCAACCACCGAGCCTCCATTCTTCGGAAAAGCGCTCTGCCTTCTCCTTTCCGCACACGCCTTTTTCAAGACCAACCCTTCCATTCACCCCCTTCACCCAATACCACCCAGACGATTCCTCCAACCCTCGGGTTTTCACCTCTCTGCCACATGTCATGCAACCCGCAATACAACCCATCCCTGAAAATAACTGAAATCGATCGTGAAGGATAAAAACAGCGAAATGCCTGAAAATCGGGTCAGGGGAATTGAGGTCTCATTTTTGAAATAATAAAACAAACGAATCGTGAGACTTAAACCGTTATCCTGACGATTAAAAGTATCGGGTGCGTTAAACGGTTTCCCCAGCTGTTTGATTTCTGATTATAAGCCGCTTATGCGAACGTTTTGAATGCGTTCAAGTAGAATTGTATTCAACGTGTTTAACAGAGTTTCCTCGCCCGCAAGTCAGCACGTACGTGTTCAAGAAAGACCTTGCCCACGTGAGGAAGCCTCACCCGCACACGTCATCATCCTGCAGCCGCCTGCACGCACATCACTCGATATTGCTCTCGCGCCCTTTGTCAAGAGAGATATCACGGCAAAAAAAAATGCGCACACCTGATGGTGTGCGCATGTGAGCGATTCAACGCCTTCTTCTTACTGAGCGGCCTCAGCGGGAGCCGGCGCTTCAGCGGCAGGAGCCGCAGGTGCAGCCACCACCCACTCAAGAATGCACATTTCCGTGGCATCGCCACGGCGTGCACCGATCTTCGTGATCCGCGTATACCCGCCGTTACGCCCCTCCTGAGCCTTTACAACCACGTCAAAGAGACGGGCAACGGCCTCAGGGCTCCGCAGACGGGCAGCAGCCAGACGGCGTGCAGCCAACGTCCCTTTACGCGCGAGCGTAACCAGCTTCTCGGCATCTTTGCGCGCCTGCTTGGCCTTCTTGAGCGTGGTTTGAATTTTGTCGTTGAGAATCAATGCGGCGCACAGCATCCGCATGAGCTGCTCGCGGTGCTCAGGGCTGCGGCCGAACTTCTTGTTAAGTCGTTTGTGACGCATGGTGAATTTTCCTTAAATGGTGAGCAATCAGTCCTTGGAACCTTTGTCCAACAGGTTCGGATCGAACTTGAACCCGAGGGAAAGCCCCATTTCATGAAGCTTTTCTTTGATTTCAGTAAGAGACTTCTTGCCGAAGTTACGATACTTGAGCATGTCCGCCTCGGTTTTCTGCACCAACTCACCGACTGTCTTAATGTCAGCACTGTTGAGGCAGTTTGCCGAACGCACCGAGAGTTCAATCTCATTCACGCCCATGTTCAGTTTACGCCGCAAATCTTCCACGCCGGAAGTTTCTTCCCCGGAAGGCGAGTCGTATTCGATCTCGGTAGACTCAGCAAACGCATCAAGGTGATGACGCAGCAATGCCGCACTGGTCTTCAGCGCCTCGTCCGGAGTAACCCGGCCATCCGTCCAGATATCCAAGATCAACTTCTCATAATCTGTCCGCTGGCCGACGCGTGTATTCACAACGTCATAGTTCACGCGCGTTACAGGGGAGAACGCCGAATCAATCGGAATAACCCCGATATCAAACGATGCGCTCTTGTTCCCTTCAGACAGGCAAAAACCACGACCAACGCCCACTTGCGCCTCAAGCTCAAGAGATCCATCCACATCAAGGGTTGCGATCACCTGCTCAGGATTCAACACCTCAATCGCGTTATCCACCTCAAAGTCCGCCGCCGTAACCACGCAGGGACCCTTCTTGGAAAGGCGGATCCAGCGCGTCTCGCGGGAAAAGCTCTTGAGGAGCACCTTCTTGAGGTTGAGCACGATGTCAGTTACATCTTCAGAAACGCCAGGCAAAGAGCAAAACTCATGGGAGGCGCCGGCAATCTTGATCGCCTTGATGGCAAACCCCTCAATCGAGGAGAGCAGAACCCGGCGAAGCGAATTGCCAATGGTTCGCCCATACCCAATTTCAAAGGGATCGGCAGTGTAACGGGAATAGGTCTCAGTGGCCGTGGCGTCGTCGCGGACGATACGGGTAGGCATTTCAAAGCGACTCAAACGAATCGGCATGATGTTCCGTCCTTTCTGACGAGGGCCGCGCGGATTCTCCGCACGGCCCGGAGGCTACGAGAGATTAACGAGAGTACAATTCAACGATCAGCTGAACGTCGATGTTTTCCGGAATCTCCGAACGCTCGGGCACACTGAGCAGAGAGCCCGTCATCGTCCCCTCATCCCACTGCAGCCAAGAAGCGGCGGCTGTACGCGGATTCTTGAGGGAATCAACGATTACACTCATGGTGCGGTCTTTCTCACGAACGCCGACCGTCTGCCCCGGCTTCACGATATACGAGGCAATATTGCAGACCTTGCCGTCCACAACGATATGACGATGAGAGACCAGCTGGCGGGCAGCCGCACGCGTCGGGGCAATCCCCAAGCGGAAAACGAGGTTGTCCAACCGGGTTTCGCAAAGCTGCAACAGGATATCACCCGTTTTGCCCTGCTTCGCCTTCGCCCGCTCAAAGAAGATGCGGAACTGACGCTCAAGCATTCCGTAGATGTACTTCGCCTTCTGCTTCTCACGCAACTGCACACCATACTCAGACAGTTTGCGGCGGCGATTTTGACCGTGCTGGCCGGGCGCAAAGTTGCGGCGGTCGAGCACTTTTTCAGGCCCATAAATTGGCTCACCGAAACGGCGAGAGATTTTGGAACGAGGTCCAGTATAACGAGCCATGATTAAACCCTCCTGCGCTTACGAGGACGGCACCCATTATGCGCCACAGGCGTGCAGTCCTTAATGCACGTAACGTGAATGCCAGCGGACTGGATTGCACGAACTGCAGATTCACGGCCGGCGCCGGCGCCCTGCACGCGGACTTCGACTTCGTGCATCCCACGGGCAAAAGCCGTGCGCGCCGCATCCTGAGCCACAACCGTTGCAGCGAAGGCCGTCGACTTACGAGAGCCCTTGAACCCCGCCTTCCCGGCAGAGCTCCAGGAGATCACACCGCCACGCGCATCCGCGATGGAAACCAGCGTATTGTTGTAGGTGGCACGGATAAAAGCAATACCCGCAGGCATCACCTTCGCCTTAGACTTTTTCTTGGCAGCCTCGGCATCAGCAGCAGCGTTCGCCGCCGCCGTATCGGCAGCGAGGATGGCCTGCGCTTCGCTCAACTCAGGCTTCTTCTCCTCAACGGGGGCCTGTTCTTTATTTTCTTCGCTCATGTGCATTCTCTAAGTGGATTACTTCTCACGAACGGTGGAGACCGTCTTCTTAGCACCCTTCCGAGTGCGTGCATTGGTCTTCGTGCGCTGTCCACGGCACGGCAGACCGCGTTTGTGGCGGTATCCGCGATAGGTACCAATGCTCATCAGGCGCCGGATATTACCCGAGACTTCACGCCGAAGATCACCTTCAACGCGGAAGTTTTCCTGGATATAAGTGACGATCTGGCGGATTTCATCAGGCGTCAGAGCTTCCGCCTTCTTGCCCACCTCAATCTTGCACGCTTCAACAATGTCCATGGCCCGTTTCGGCCCAATTCCGTGAATGTACCTCAGCGCATATTCGATGCGTTTACTTCCGGGGACATCCACACCCATCAATCTCGGCATGTCTTTTTCTCCGATTAACCTTGACGCTGTTTGTGGCGAGGATTCGTGCAAATCACACGCACGACACCCTTGCGCCGAATGATGCGGCACTGCTCACAGATGCGTTTTACAGAACTACGAACTTTCATGGCCTATTCCTTTTCAGAATGAGTGGGGCAGTATAGCGCAAAATGTAGCACACTGTCCACAACAAAAAGCAAAAATCTTTACTCCTTCATCCAATCTGAGGACCATGGATCCCGTTCGAACCATGGAGTAAGAATCTCTGCTCCGTCCTTGAGCACCGCCACGGTGTACTCAAAGTGCGCGGTCGGCAATCCGTCCCGCGATACTACAGTCCAACCATCAGAGCATGTCCGAACGGCCGCTTTGCCCAGGTTAACCATCGGTTCAATGGCCAACGTCATACCTTCATGCAGGATTGGCCCCCGGCCTGGCTTGCCATAGTTCGGCACTGGCGGATCTTCGTGGAGGTGACGCCCCACGCCGTGGCCAGTGAACTCTCTGACTACCGAACACCCGCCCTCTGCGACCGTCTTCTCCACAAGATGTGAAATATCCGACAGGTGGACTCCGGGCCGTATAGCCAGTACGGCCTTTTCTAGCGACTGTCGGGTGACGCGCAATAACCGACGGGTGTCGGCAGTAAGTGTCTCAGCCCCTCCGACGACCACTGTTCGAGTGTTGTCGCCAAAGAAACCATGATACGAGCCGCAAACGTCAAGGCTGACAATATCCCCGTGCTGGAGGACGCGTGCCCCGGGGATTCCGTGGATAACCTCTTCATTTACGGAAATGCAAAGAGCCCCGGGATATCCGTGATACCCAAGGCAACCTGATTCGGCCGAACCGTCCCCCAATGTCTTCAGGAACGCCCGAGCAAACGAATCGATCTCTCCCGTTGTAACACCTGGACGCACCTGATCACAACACGCATTCAGGAGATCAGCCATCATCCGGCCAACCGTTCGCATTGCGTCTAACTCAACCGGTGTTACAAGGTGAATCATTGAATAATCTCTACCGCCGCCTTAACCTTGGCATCCAAGTCATCCCCGGAGCCATCAACAACCTGCAATAAGCCGCGTGTCCGATAATACTCAACCAGGGGGAACGTCTGCTCCGCATACACACTCAGACGGTGCTGCACCGTTTCAGGCATGTCATCCTTTCGCGTGCACAACGCAGAGCCGCAGGCATCGCAAACGCCATCCTTTTTCGGCGGCAGGGTATCAACATTATATCCCGCGCCGCAGGCCGAACAGACCCGGCGGCCCGAGATTCGACGGATGACCACCTCGTCCGCAACGTCCAACAGCAACGCACATCCAAAATCGACTTCGTGCTTTTCCAGAAGCTCCGCTAGGATATCCGCCTGCGCAACATTGCGGGGAAAACCATCCAGCAAAATCGTTGACAGCGACGCATGACTAACCAGGTATTCTTCAACCAAGCGCGCAATCAATGTATCTGGAACAAGATTTCCAGACTCCATGATTTCCTTAGCCTCAAGACCCGCCGGCGTTCCAGCCTTCACGGCATTCCGCAACAAGTCGCCTGTCGAGAGATGGGCAATGCCCGGCAACTTCGACAACATCGATGCCAAAGTTCCCTTCCCAGAGCCTGGCGCTCCCAAAAGCACAACAATTTGCATCTTTTTCCTCATGTTCAGCGGCGGCCGGCAATTCGGCCATGTTTCAAGAAGCCATCGTAATTACGCATCACCAACTGGGATTCAAGCTGCCGAAGCGTATCCAAGGCAACGCCGACAATAATCAAGAGACTTGTCCCGCCGAAGAAACTGGCAATATTCCAGGAAATGTTCCGAGAAGCCGTCAACATCAAGGGAATAATTGCAATCGCAAGCAAGGCGAGTGCCCCGATGATGGTTACTCGCGTCATGACCCCATCCAGGTATTCAGCGGTGTCCATCCCGGGGCGAACACCCGGAACATAGGAACCATCTCGCTTAAGTCCATCTGCAATATTCATTGCATTGAACTGCGTAGCAACCCAGAAGAAGGTGAAAAAGAGGATAAGTGCGGCATAGAGCACAATATGTGTAACGGTATCCGGCATTCCGACCGTCAGCCCTACCTGCTTCAAAACGCGCGAGACACCAGAGGTTCCTTCCAACCGCCCCAGCAGCCCGATCAACTGCAAAATCGGACCCGCAAAAATAATCGGCATGACGCCCGCATAGTTCACACGCAGCGGAAGATAATTCTGCTGCGCACCGCTATAGGCCACGCCTTTGGCGATCGCCCGCGTAGAATGAATGGGAATCTTGCGCAAAGCCTGAGTCAATGCCACCGTCCCCAGCAACACCGCAAAACCAAAGGCCAACAAAAGAATCAATTCCCAAATCGACCCGGAAACTTGTCCGCCACCAGCACCGAAATAACGCCGTGCCACGTCCGCAACCGCAACAGGCAGCCGCGATGAAATGTTAATCATGATAAGCAGCGAAACACCGTTGCCAATTCCGCGCTCCGTGATCTGGTCGCCCAGCCACATGACAAACATCGATGCACCCGTCATCGAAATAATGGTAGACACATAGAACAACAGGGGATTCATCACAACCAAACCTTCAACCCCCTCAGCCAACCGTTCCGGAGAAAGCATCGTATTGGCCAGCATTGCCGCCTGAAACACACAGATTCCAATCGTCAACCAGCGGGTATAAAGCGTCAGGGTTTTACGTCCCGCATCCCCCTCGCGTTGAAGACGCCCTAACATCGGAACCACTGCGGTTAGCAATTGAATCACAATTTGAGCAGAAATATAAGGCCAGATCGAGAGTGTGCCAATCGAGCACTGCGTCAACGCACCGCCCGTAAACGTATCAAACCAATCAACCAGCCCCCCGCCGGCATTTTTCTCTACAGCCTCCCGCAACGCATCCAACGCCACCCAGTCCACGCCAGGCGTCGGAATCATCGCGAGTAAACGAGCCACCGCAACCAACCCAATGGTGAAAAAAATCCGAACACGAAGTTCTGGAATCTTAAACAAATTTGCAAACGTTTTGAGCATAAGATATCCTCAAGGTGCAGGTTGCTCAATAAAGATCGGACTGTCCTAGCAAGTAAAGCGGAATCCCCGATTCCTGGGTTTCACAAAAGTGTCGCCAGGAATCGGGAGGAACAAGCGTTTAGATCTGCTCGCAGGTTCCGCCTTTGGCCTCAATCTTAGCCTTTGCAGAGGCAGAAAATGCAGAAGCCTTTACCGTCAACTTCTTGGTCAATTCACCATCGCCCAAGATTTTGATCCCGGCCGTTTTAGCTGCACGATACCCAAATCCAGCAGCGCAAAGCACCTCAAAGTCCACAACGGTTCCGTCGTCAAAGCGCTCCAATTCACCCACATTGATGCCATAGAACGGCACACGATTTGGATTCTTGAAACCACGCTTAGGCAACCGGCGCATCAACGGCATCTGGCCGCCTTCGAAGCCAAGCTTCTGCTTGTGCCCCTTGCGAGAGCCCTGACCCTTATGACCGCGTGTTGATGTTTTACCCATGCCGGACCCCATACCGCGGCCGACACGTTTGCGGGCTTTGCGGGCTCCAGGCGTATTACTGAGGGTGGAGAGTTCCATCTCTGAAAATCCTTTCTTCCGAGAAAACGGAGGTTGAGCATCACCCGTAGAAATTCTATACGAGAGACCTCAACCTCCTTCTCAAGTTAAGCGCGAAGCGCCGCAATGGTTTCAGCCGAACGCAGCTGATGAAGCGCAGCGATCGTAGCTTTAACCACATTCAAGCGGTTCTTGGAGCCGAGGGATTTCCCCACAACATCCTTAATCCCCGCAGCTTCCAGAACCGGACGCATGGCACCGCCGCAGATGATTCCCGTTCCATCCGGAGCAGGCTTGAGGAGAACCTTTCCTCCATCGCACACACCATAGACTTCGTGCGGAATGGTTGTTCCCTTCATGCAGACAGGACGCATGGCCTTACGGGCAGCTTCACCACCCTTGCGGATGGCATCACCTACTTCATTTGCCTTTCCAATGCCCAAGCCGACCTTGCCCTCGTTATCCCCAACCACAATAATGGCGGAGAAACTGAACCGACGGCCACCTTTCACGGTCTTCGCACAGCGATTGACAAAAACGGTCTTTTCGTCAAACTCGGGGGCATCCTCGCGGTCACGATTGTTACGTTGCTCCAACATTTAGGCCTCCTCCGTCTTCGCAGTAATCGAAAGCCCCGCCGCGATGGCAGACTCTACGATCGTTTTCACCCGGCCATGATATTTATATCCGGCGCGGTCAACCACGACAAGCTTAATCCCTTTGTCCTGAGCCGCCTTGGCTGCCGCTTCACCCAGCACCTTGGCGCCCTCAAGATTGCACTTCACCCCACCCTTCAAGGTGGAAGCCGAAGCTAACGTGGTCTGAGCCTCATCATCAATGAACTGCACATACATGTAGCGGTTCGAGACAAAGATGGCCATACGCGGACGCGAAGCCGTTCCGGCACTGATACGCCGGCGAATGCGCAGGTGGCGCGAAGCGCGCTTTTCTTTGCGATTTTTCAAACTCATGTTATCGATTCTCCTGGCCGCGATTAGGCGACAGTCTTGCCTTCCTTACGGCGGATCTTCTCATCCTTGTAACGGATTCCCTTGCCCTTATAAGGCTCTGCGGGATAATACGAGCGGATTCGGGCGGCAGCTTCGCCGACCTGCTGCTTATCAATCCCCTCAACCTTAACGTTCACGTCCCCCGTAACGGTGACCGTGCATCCCGCCGGAATCAGATATTCCTTAGGCGAAGCAAAACCAAGCGTCAGCACGGCCTTGTTTCCCTGAACCGCAGCTTTAAAGCCCGTCCCCTCAATGACGAGTTCGCGGGAAAAGCCCTTGGTCACCCCTTCAATCATGTTACGCACGAGCGTCCGGGAAAGACCATGGAAACTCTTTTGATTGCGGCTGTCATCCGCGCGCGAGACTAGCACCTCTGCCCCTTGAACCTGAACAGAAATACCCTTCTGGAACGCACGCGAAAGCTCCCCCTTGGGGCCCTTAACAGTCACCTCATTCCCATTGGCCACCGTAACGGTAACGCCAGCAGGAATAGCAACGGGTTGTTTGCCAATACGAGACATGAATGGGCTCCTTTACCAAATGGTGCAAAGCAACTCACCGCCGAGCTTCCGCTCACGGGCAGTCTTGCCGCTCATAATACCGCCAGACGTGCTGAGCACCGCAATGCCCAACCCGCCCAGAACTTTCGGGATCTCGGTATAACCGCAAAAACGGCGCAACCCAGGACGCGAAACACGCTCCAACCCACGAATCGCAGGCTCTGCCTTATCGCTGTACTTCAACTCAATGGTCAAGGTGCGCTTCGCATCACCAACCATAGAGAAGTCTGCGATGTAACCTTCTTCTTTCAATACACGGGCGATCTCACCCTTAATTCGCGAACCCGGCATGGCCACTTCTGGATGGCGAGCCTTCTGCGCGTTGCGGATACGCACCAGCATATCGGAAATGGGATCAGTCATCATTTTCGTATATCCTCTCGCTTACCAGCTGGCTTTGGTGACGCCGGGGATTTCGCCATTCAGCGCCATCTCGCGGAAACAAAGGCGGCACAGGCGGAACTTGCGAATGACGCTGTGGGGACGACCGCAGCGGGAGCAGCGGGTGTACGCGCGAACACCAAACTTCGGCTTGCGCGACGCCTTGACGATCAAACTGGTCTTAGCCATGGTGTCTTTACTCCTTAGCGGCCCATAAACGGCATTCCAAGCGCTTCAAGCAGCGCTTTCGAGCCCGTTTTGTCCTTAGCGGTGGTAACGAAAGTGATGTCGAGTCCCGAGGCCGAAGAAACAGCCGTAATTTCCGGGAAAGTCACATATTCCTTCATGCCCATGGTGTAATTCCCGGCTTTGTCAAAGCCGCGGTTTGGCACACCACGGAAGTCACGAATACGCGGCAACGTCACGTTGAAAAAGCGCTCGGCGAATTCATACATCCGATCCCCGCGCAACGTAACCTTAGCTCCGATCACCATGCCTTCGCGAAGTTTGAAGTTGGAGATACTCTTGTGCGCCTTGCATAGAACCGCTTTCTGGCCAGTGATGGCCTCCAGATCCTGAACAATCTGCTTCTGCGTATCTTTTTCGACAATGCCAAAGCCCATGTTGATCACAATCTTTGTCAACCGTGGGACAAGCATCGGGTTCGTAACCGCAAGCTTTTGCTTAAGTGCGGGCACGATATCCTTGAGATAAGTCTCTTTCAAGTTGGCCATCGTCTCTGCTCCTTAGTCCAAAGCCTTGCCGGAGGTCTTGAGCGTACGCACCGTCCGCTCTCCATTCTGCGTGCGGCTAATGCGGCTCCCGCGCTTCTTATCCGCGTCATAAGGCATCAGATTCGAAAGCTGAATAGGAGACTCACGATCCACAATACCACCCTGCGGCGTCTGTTCCGTGCGACGAATGGTCTTCTTTACCAGGTGAAGCCCCTCAACGATGGCCGTTCCCTTCTTCGGGCTGACAGAAAGAACTTTGCCAGTCTTTCCCTTGTCCGAACCGGAGATCACGATCACCGTATCGTTCTTCTTAATTCTTGCAATACTCATTGGTTTCTTCCGTAACTCGCTGTTGTAACGAACGCAGTTCGCAAACGTCCCGTTCTTCCTTGGGGTGTCCCGGCTTACGCTTACGTATTACCTGCGGTCACGAAGCGGGCGTTCACCTCACACCACTTCCGGTGCGAGGGAAACGACCTTCATCTGCCCCTTGTCGCGCAATTCGCGCGCCACCGGGCCAAAAATGCGCGTGCCCATCGGGTTGTGCTTTGCATCCACAATCACACAAGCGTTCTGGTCAAACCGCACAAAAGAACCATCCGGGCGAGCCAGAGGATGCGCCGTGCGCACGATTAATGCGAAGCACACCTGCCCCTTCTTGACCGCACCGGT
This sequence comes from uncultured Lentisphaeraceae bacterium, assembly GCA_937892925.1. Lineage (GTDB taxonomy): Bacteria > Verrucomicrobiota > Kiritimatiellia > RFP12 > DVOR01 > Spyradenecus. The sequence continues at coordinate 23,624 of CALBHX010000089.1, read as the reverse complement.
TGGCGATGCCTCCTGAATGGAGACGCGGATAATATCACCGACCCCGGCAGAGCGTTTCCGCTGCCCGAGGATACGGAAGCACTTGGCGATCTTGGCACCCGTGTTGTCTGCAACCACGAGCTTGCTTTCTTCCATGATCATGGCTTACTTCTCCTCAATGGAGACCAAACGCCAACGCTTGGTCTTGCTCAACGGACGGGTTTCCATGATGACAACCGTGTCGCCGACTTTCGCCGCGTTCTGCTCATCATGAGCATGGAACTTATTGAAAGCCTTCACCACTTTGCCATAAACCGGGTGGAGCATCCGACGCTCAACGCGCACGACGATCGACTTATCGCCGGACTTGCTGACGACGGTGCCTTTACGCACCTTGCGCGAAGCGCGCTCGACAGTAGTTTCACTCATTGATTCACCTTCTTTTCGTTGGCAGCCGTCTTAAGTTGGGCAATGTCCTTGCGCAACGCAGCGATGCGTCCAGGATGGTCAACCCCTTGTGTGGAATTGTGCTTCAGGCGAAGCGTCCGAAGCTCCGTTTCCTTCTCACGGATCTGCGCCGCTAATTCGTTCGCATCAAGTGCTTTGATTTCAGCGTTCTTCATGTGGCACCTCGCTTATCGGCTAACCAACTGGGTACGGATGCCAAGCTTGGAATCCGCCAAACGCAAGCACTCACGCGCCAACGATTCCGGAATACCGCCCACTTCAAAAAGCACCTTGCCAGGGAGGACAACCGCAACCCAGAACTCCGGATTACCCTTACCCGAGCCCATACGCACTTCGATTGGCTTTTTCGTTACCGGCTTATCAGGGAAAATGCGCACCCAGAGCTTACCCTTACGCTTCATGTGGCGGTTAATCGCCACACGGCAGGCTTCGATCTGCGTGTTGGTCACCCAGCCGCGGCCGAGCGCCTTAATCCCGAACTCACCGTAAGCGAGTTTATCGCCGTTACTCGCGAACCCCTTGCGGGAGCCCTTCGAGACCTTACGGTGTTTCACGCGTTTAGGCATGAGAGGCATAAGCATTCCTCCTTCCACGATCGCCGCCACGCTGAGAACGCGCGGGCTGGAAGTCTTCGCGCTTGCAGATCCACACCTTTACGCCAATCTTACCGGCAGTGGTGTTGGCCTCTACGAAGCCGTAGTCAATGTTAGCGCGCAGGGTATGCAGCGGCACTTTGCCTTTCTTGCTCCACTCCACGCGAGAGATTTCTGCGCCGTTGATACGCCCTGCGCAACGGATCTTAATCCCGTCTACTCCGAGCTCCATCGCTGTTTTTTCCGCACGCTTGATCGCGCGTTTAACAGCCGTACGGTGCTCAATCTGCTGGGCAATACTCTCAGCCACAAGCTGCGCATCGGCATCCGGCGTGCGAACTTCCTGGATGTCCAGGTAGATTTCTTTGCCGGTGCTCTTCGCAAGCTGCGCTTTGAGCTTCTCAACGTCCTGCCCCTTCCGGCCAACAATCACGCCGGGGCGGGCAGAGAAAATAATCACGCGAACGCGGTTGGCGAAGCGCTCAATGCCAATCTTCGTGATGGCTGCGCCTTCAATGGCCTTACGAACCGTCTCGCGGATCTTGTTATCTTCGGCCAGATTCAGACCGAATTCCTGCTTCTTAGCGAACCAACGCGACTGCCACTGTTTGTTCAGGGCAATGCGGAAGCCGATAGGGTTAACTTTCTGTCCCAAGGTAGGCTCCTAACTTATTCGTTCGTCAGCACCACGGTAACGTGGCTGAGTTTCTTCTGAATCGGCTTGGCGCTGCCGCGGGCTCCGCACCAATAACGTTTCATGCGGGAACCCTCGTCGAAAACGGCCTTCTTAACCGTCAGCGTCTCAGGATCAAGATTATTGTTGTTCTTCGCATTCGCAGCGGCAGAACGCAGCGCGGCAGCGAGAAAACGCGCGGCCTTCAGCGTACTGAAATCTGCGACCGCGAGTGCATCGGCAAGCTTCAGCCCCTGCACGCGGCGAGCAATCGGGCGCGCCTTACGGACAGAGATGCGGAGGTTGCGGGCAATGGCTTTTACTTCCATGGTCTTTCCCCCTGTTTAACGGCCAGCCTTTTCGGTCAAGCCACCATGCGCCTTAAAGGTGCGGGTGTTGGAAAACTCACCCAAACGGTGCCCGACCATATTCTCGGTGATGAACACCGGCATATGCTGCTTGCCGTTGTGAATAGCGAAGGTGTGCCCAACGAACTCGGGGAGCACCATCGAGCGGCGCGACCAGGTTTTGATCGGCAGTTTCTTGCCCGAAGCGTTCATCTTCTCTACCTTCTTCAGGAGAGACGCCTCAACGTAAGGGCCTTTTTTAATCGAACGAGCCATAGTGGATTACTTTCTCCGCTTGACGATAAAGCGATTGCTGTTCTTACGGCGGTTGCGCGTCTTACCGCCCTTGGCGAGCTTGCCCCACGGGCTGCGGGGATGGCTGCCGCCGGAGGTACGCCCTTCACCACCACCCATCGGGTGATCGACAGGGTTCATCGCCACACCGCGAACGGTTGGACGAATGCCCAGCAGACGTTTGCGGCCGGCCTTACCAAACTTCACGCCAGACCAGTCGCCTTCGCCCACTGCGCCAATCGTAGCCATGCACGCACAGGAAACCATGCGGACTTCGCCAGAGGGCAGACGCAGCGTGGCCATTCCATTGTCGCGCGCCATCAGCGTGCAGCTGGTGCCCGCAGAACGAACCATCTGAGCGCCCTTCCCAGGAACGAGCTCCACATTATGAAGCGCCATGCCCAGCGGGATCTTCTCAAGCGGAAGCGCATTGCCCACCACCGGCTCAGCCTCTGGGCCGGAAACTACGGTCATGCCCACCTTCAGCCCCTCAGGAGCAAGAATGTAGCGCTTTTCGCCGTCGACGTAATTCAACAACGCCAGATTGGCCGTGCGGTTTGGATCATAGCACAACGCCGCGACCTTGGCCGGGATGCCATGCTTGTTACGGAGGAAGTCCACCACGCGGAAACGACGACGCACGCCGCCGCCGCGATGACGAACCGTGATGCACCCCTGATTGTTGCGCCCGGCGCAACTGTTCTTCGCAAGCGTCAGGTGAGCAATCGGCTTCTCTTTAGAGAGATGCGTGCGCACCTGAGAAACGCGGAAGCGCATACCCGGGCTGCGGGGTTTATAACTTTTCAGTGCCATAGATAGGGTGTCCTTTGGCAGTTTAGACGATTTCGATACGCTCGCCGTCGCGCAGCGTCACAATCGCACGCTTCCACGCCTGCGTGGCAGTGGTGCGGCGAGTGCGGGTTGGGACGGTGCGGCTGCGGTAGTTAGCGGTATTCACGCTCGTCACGTGCACGCCAAACTGCGCTTCAACAGCCGCGCGGATCTCGGGCTTGGTCGCCGACGGGGCGACTTCAAGCATGTATTGATTCTCCTTGCCGATCAGGGTACCCTTCTCGGTCACGGAAACTTTGCGGATAACAGCCTTCATTACTTGTCCGCCTTTCCGGTCACGCGAGCCAAACGGGCTTCAAGTGCCTCGTAAGCCTTGGCTGTGACCACAATGTTCTTAAAGCGGCAAAGCATGTAGACGTCTGTTTCGCCCGCAGCGGCGACGCCCACCTCGGGGAGATTGCCAACCGCGAGGAAGAAGTTGTCGTTTGCGTCTCCAGCCAGTGCATCGTCATCCACGATCACGAGGCAGGAGCGCGTCAAACCCATAGCCTTGAACATCTCGGCTGCCTTTTTGGTCTTTGGCTCATCAAAGTTGAGCGCATCCACCACGCTGAGCTCGCCAGCTGCGATCTTATCGCTCAGGGCGCGGGCGAAAGCCAAAGCGGCAACCTTTTTGTTCACCTTCTGGGAGAAGTCGCGGGGAACAGGGCCGAAGGCCACGCCGCCGCCGCGCCAAACCGGGTTACGGGAAGAACCGAAGGAAGCGCGGCCGGTGCCTTTCTGCTTCCAGGGCTTCTTGCCGGTGCCGGAAACTTCAGATTTGTTCTTGGTCTTGGCCGTTCCGGCGCGATAGCCGTTCAGAATGGCCACAACCGTGTCCTTCACGGCCTGTTCGCCGCGGTCAAGGACGAGCTGCGCTTCGTTGACGGCTTTCTCGCCCGTCACTGCGCCGGTCTTGTCATAAACTTTGATCGTGCTCATTACTTGGAAGCCTTCTTGAGAGCCTTCGTCACGCGGACGATACCGCCGTTAGGACCGGGAACCGCACCGTGCAGAAGAACGAGGTTCTCTGCGGCGATCACTTTGGCCACGCGGACATTTTGGGTGGTACGCACCACGCACCCCATGTGGCCGGGCATCTTCTTGCCTTTTTCAACCCAACCGGGAAGATCGCGGGCAGCGATACCGCCAGGACGGCGCTTGGAGTGGCCGCCGTGCCCATGCGGGCCGCCGGCAAAACGGAAACGGCGAACCACACCCGCGAATCCACGCCCCTTGGTCGTCGCCTGTACGTCCACAAAGGAAACGCCTTCGAACAACGAAGCGGTCAGCGTATCGCCGGCCTTGACTTCATCTTCGGCATCCGGAGCGAACTCAGCGAGAATTTTCTGAGCTTCCACGCCAGCCTTTTCAAAGCGTGTGCGCTCGGCCTTGCTGAGGCGCTGCGCCTTCTGGGGTTCAAAACCGAGCTGAACAGCGGTGTAGCCATCCTTCTCAACGGTTTTCACTTGAACGACCGGGCAGGGACCAACCTCCAGGACGGTCACGGGAATCGCGACACCCTGGTCATCCCAAATCTGGGTCATTCCGATTTTCTTGCCAATCAAGCCTTGCATGGTCTCACCCTCCTTAGATACGAATCGTGATATCCACGCCGGCAGGCAGATTCAACTTCTTGAGCTCATCAACGGTCTTGGCCGTTGGGCTCACGATATCCAGCAAACGCTTGTGCGTGCGCATCTCGAACTGATCCATGGACTTCTTGTCCACGTGCGGAGAGCGGTTCACCGTGAAACGCTCGACACGAGTCGGGAGCGGAATCGGCCCCACAATTTGGGCTCCAGTGCTGCGGGCCGCGTCAAGGATGGCACCGACGGCCTGATCCAGCACCTTGTGGTCGTACGCCTGCAAGCGAATACGAATACGCTGACTTTGCATGCTCACATTACCTGTTGAGTAGTTCTTCTTTAACTGTTTTGGGCACCACCGCGAACGCGCCGGCTTCCATCGTATACCCAGCTCGTCCGCGGGAAAGCGAACGGATCGCTGTGGCGTACCCAAACAGTTCCGCCAGCGGCACCTGCGCACGCACGTTCTGAAGGTCGCCCTTCATCTCCATGTCGCGCACCTGGCCGCGGCGGCCGTTAATATCCCCCATGATGTCGCCGACGTATTCAGGCGGCGTCACGATGTCGAGGGACATGATCGGCTCCAGAAATTCCGGCTCAGCAGCCATCGCCGCCTCGCGGAACCCGATTACGGCCGCGCTTCTAAAAGCCACGTCCGAAGCCGTCTCTTCATCCAATATGGCGCAATCGATAACCTCAGCCTTCACATCCGTCATCGGATAGCGTGCAAGCACGCCCGTCGCTATTGCGTCAAATAAAGCGTCCGTAATGATAGCAGAATACTCCGGCTTAGGCAAGCGTTTCATTACATTCTTTGCAACGAGCGCCTGCCGCCCCTGGCCACGTGCGAGCGGAGAGACCTCAATGGTCAGCGTGGCGCAATGGCGGCGCCCCGCAATTTCCCGGTCGAACGTATACGTCTGGCGGGCTGCCTTTGAGACGGTTTCGTAATAGGAAACCATCGGCTTGCCCGTATTTGCCATCACATGGAACTCACGTTTCAGGCGGTCGACGAGAATCTCCAGATGGAGCTCGCCCATGCCGCACAAAATCTGCTGTCCTGTTTCCCCGTCCACGCGCACTTGACAGGTGGGATCTTCGGCGGCCAATTGTTCCAGCGCAGCCGCCAATTTGTCTTTTTCTGCCGTAGACTTCGGCTCAATAGCCATAAACATGACCGGCTCGGGCGCGGTGATCCCCATCAGCGCCACAGGCTTGTTTTCTGCGCACAGCGTGTCGCCCGTGGTGACCTCCTTCAGGCCAACCACCGCCCCGATATCACCGGCGCTCAAAGTCTCCAGCTCTTCCTCCTCGTCGGACTTCACACGCAGCAGCTTCATCAGTCGCTCACGCTTGCGCGTCCGCGGGTTGTACACGTTTTGCCCCTTCTTAAGTGCACCGCCGTACACGCGCACAAAGAAGAGCCGCCCCACGTAAGGATCTGTCGCAATCTTAAACACGAGTGCCGAAAGAGGCGCGGCGGCATCCATAACCACCTCGGCAGGCTCGTCCGTTTTGACGTTTGTACCTACGGGAGCCTTCCGTTCGTTAGGCGATGGGAGATAATCCACAATCCCATCGAGCAACGCCTGCACGCCCTTGTTCTTCAGAGAGGAACCGCAAAAGACAGGCACCAACGTCTGGGCGATAACGGTTCGGCGCAGAGCGGCCTTGATGGCAGGAGCATCCTGTTCGGGATTCTCCAGGTAAGCCTCCATAAACGTATCGTCTACCTCTGCCAACGCCTCAAGGAGCGCGTCGTGAGCGGCCTGCGCAGCAGCCTGCGCGTCTGCCGGAATGGCGCCGTCCTCGAAGGTTTTGCCCTCTTCGTCCAGATAACGCCGAAACGTCATGGCAATCAAATCAATTTCGCCGGCATATGTTTCGGCCGCGCCCACTGGAAGCGTCACGGGCACGGCGTTGGCTCCGAGCTTCTCGTGCATCTCTGTCACGGCGCGGGCGAAGTTTGCTCCCATGCGGTCCATCTTGTTGATGAAGGCAATGCGCGCCACATGATAACGGTTGGCTTGACGCCAAACCGTTTCAGACTGCGACTGCACGCCGCCCACGGCACAGAAAACGCCCACGGCGCCATCCAAGACGCGCAATGCACGCTCGACTTCAATTGTGAAGTCTACGTGGCCAGGGGTGTCAATTAAATTGATTTGCGTGCCGCGCCAGGCGCAGGTGATGGCGGCGGAAGTAATGGTAATGCCGCGCTCACGCTCTTGAATCATCCAGTCGGTAACCGTATTCCCGTCATCCACATTGCCGAGACGGTGGGTCATGCCTGCGTAAAAGAGGATGCGCTCAGTCGTCGTCGTTTTGCCCGCATCAATGTGAGCAACGATGCCGATATTGCGAATCTTTTCCATGCCTGTGGCCATGTTTTCCTCTTAAACGCCCGAGGGCGGATGATGTCAAAGAGCGAACCCACTCTCCCCTTTTTGGGAAAAGTCCAATCACTGTAGCACAACCCACACCTATAAGTCAAGCAGAAAAATAAGAAAACGCTTCGCCCATACGAACGCCCTCGAGACGCCTAGCCCCATCTGAAGAAACGCGTGTGCACCGCATCGAATCGATTGCCTGATCCATGGCCTACAACCGAGGGAATCCATTACGCTATCAACACCGCCACCGGAAGCCTCTCCCTTTTACGTTCTCAACCCGCCCCGGCCTAACGCGCTGCAAGCCCTTAAAGCAAACCGCAGGAACACAAAAACACCGCGCATTCACTTGCGATTTATGCCGTATCCACCAACCGCAAGGCCGTTCCGACAAATCTGCTCTCCGCTGATATCCGCCCCTGCGTGAGGATACGGCAGGTCTGGCGCACTATGGCGCCACCAAAGAGTTTGAACGGAAAGCAACAGGCTGTCAAACCCTGTGTATAGCGCATGAGGCTGAAGGCGTACAGTGGATCTCATGCCCAGCATCAGACACACGCTCCAACATGCCCGGCCTTAAAAGAGGCACACGGGCGCCCTCGGCTCCTGTAAAATCCCAACACTCAGGCGGCAACCGCATGACTCCACGCGCCTTGCACGCGTTGTATAGCGTTCCTAACAGCCTATCCGGCCTCACAACGCGGGACTATTCGTCTTTATCCGCATCTCCCAGCATACGTTCGGCAAAGATCTCCTCATAGAGACCGTCTACAATGGAATCGGCCAATGAAATATTGGGAACGAGAATCGTATCGCACTTCAGATAGTCACCCGCCTTGATGAAGATGTCTGCAGCGGGGACAATCACATCGGCGCGATCTTCCTTGAGTCCGAATCGCGTCTGTCGATCCTGAATGCAAAGCCCCGAAAGCACGCCGTAAAGGCGCTTCAGTTCTTCCAGGCACAAGGCCTTGGGGTCTTGCCCAGGTTTATGGAGGGCAAGCTTATTGAGTTTATTGATATTCCCGCCCGACCCAATAATATGGATTGCCTCATATTCCGCTGCATAGCGCGTGAGATTCGCTTTGAAGCGCGCTTCGGTCTCGGGGGCAACATGCCCGCTTAAAAGGCGCAAGGTTCCCATGTCATATGAGACGCTTTCCGCTAAAACGCCATCATGAATGAGGGAGACCTCCGTTGATCCGCCGCCAACGTCAATGTAAGCGAAGTTTCCCACATGACTATCAGTTTTTTCAAGAAGGTTATTATAGAGGAGGCTGGCTTCCTCATGCCCGCCTATGATTTCAAGCCGGATGCCGGTCTTTTTTTCTATTTCCTGAAGCACCTCTTGGCCGTTCTCCGCATCGCGCATGGCGGAAGTGGCACACGCCCGAAAGTCGGCAACATGATAGAACTTCAGAAAGTGCTTAAAGCCCTTCATCATCTGAATCATCATCTTTCGACGTTCTTTGGAAACTTTGCCCAGCGTAAACACATCCTTTCCCAGACGCAGAGGAACGCGGATAAAAAGAAGCTTCTCGATGCGGTCGGCGGCAGTCGCCAGCCCGTCAAACCGCTTGATGAGCAAACGTGCACCGTTGGAACCAATATCGATAGCCGCAAGATTAATGGGTTTCATGCTGATAGGCCTTGTATAGTTCTTCTTGACTGCGAAACGGTTTACCCGAAACGATTCGGTTCGTGCCTTTACCATCCACAAGACGGCCGTTACACGTATCGCGCAGACCAAATAAAATGGTGCGCAGGAGATCCGCCTTCATCTCGTCATCGTAGACCGGAGTCAACACTTCGATACGATTGACGAGGTTCCGCGGCATCCAATCCGCAGAGCCGATGAAATAGCGCGGCTGGCCGCCATTGGCAAAAATAAGAATCCGGCTATGCTCCAAATAACGGTCAATGATACCAATGCACGTGATGTTCTCACTGAGCCCCGGAATTCCAGGCACAAGTGAACAATTACCGCGCACAAGAATATCAATCTTTACGCCGGCCCGCGAAGCCTGATAGAGCTTCAGCACCATCTCTTCATCCGTGATATGGTTGATCTTCATCTTCACCCACGCCTCTCTTCCGGCATGTGCATGCTCAATCTCCACATCCAATAGACGCAGAAGACGGCTTTTCATCGCATTGGGTGAAACAAGCAGCTCATGAAAATGTCTCGGCGCAAAGGGGCGGTCAATAAAGTCAAAGACTTTGGCCACTTCCTTGACAAGTTTCGGCCGCGCCGTCATCATCAGGTAATCGGTATAAATCTTTGCATTGCCCTCATGGAAGTTACCCGTGCCAATACAGGCGATATCCCCCTTACGCGATTCGATATAGAGGAGTTTGCTGTGCACCTTCAGGCCGTCTACGCCGAAAATGACGTTGACCCCCTCTTCCTGCATACGCTTGCTCCAGTTGATGTTGCTCTCCTCGTCAAAACGTGCCAAAAGCTCTACCACGGCAGTTACTTTCTTCCCGTTGCGCGCCGCGGCAATCAGTGCTTTCACCACTTTGGAATCTCTCGCCAAGCGATAGAGCGTTGTCTTAATAGACTTCACCTCGGGACTCAACGCCGCCTCGCGCAAGACCCGGATATACCCATTAAAACTGTGATAGGGCACGTGAATGAACCGATCTTTCTGCCTGATTTGGTCAAGAATGCTCTCATTCGAGAGAAACTCGCTTTTCATAATCGGCAGCCATTTCGGATAGCGCAGCTGCTTCTGCCCGCAATCCGGGAAAGACATCAAGTCTTTATGATTCTGATGCCGCCCGCTGACTAGCGAAGATTCCAGCTCGCGCGTATTTAAGCGCTCCCGCAGCTTCCGCCGAATCTCTTTGGGCATCTCACGGTCAAAAATGACCCGCACCGCCGCGCCCTTCTTGCGGCTGTTTACCCCCATGGCAATCTTTTCGAGCGGACTGAAATCGGCATCCGCATCGAACTCCATCTCCGCGTCTTTCGTAAACTTGAAGGAATACGCCCGGTAACTATAGCTCCCCTTTACCCCCAAGAATACAAGCGGCAAGCAAAACCGGATCACATCATCCAGATACATGATGTTTGAAAACCCATCACTCGAAGGCACTTGAACCCAACGCCCGTAAACGCGATCCGGAACTTGCAGAAGGGCATACTTTTTACGCGGCTCCCGATGCTTTGCACCCGCTTCCGCTTCTTGACCGGCCTCTAAACATAACCGCTCGGCCATTTCAACCACGAGATAAATGCGGTTGTCTTCCAAAACAGATAACTCTTCCAACGCATTCAACCAAAGCGGATTGATCGCACCGTTGAGCTTATCATAGAAGAAATGAACCAGAAAATCCTTTTGTTCCGCGTTTAGCTCCTCCTCTGTTAAGCCGCGGATCTTATGCTGATTAAGCGCACGGAACACCTCATCCACTGCCGCCGTATATTCCTGCGCATACGTTCCATTCAGATTGAGGATGGTCTTAAGTGTGTTTTTAATCCGTTTTGCCTGCTCACGGGAGGTATTGCCCGCGAGCATCCGGTTGAGGGAAGCGACACGCACGCGGAAAAATTCATCCAGATTATTTGAATAAATGCCTAAAAAAGACAACCGTTCCAACAGCGGGACGTTCGCTTTGCACGCCTCCTGCAAGATGCGGTGGTTAAAATACATCCAGCTGACATCGCGCTCAACATAAGCTTTTTTAAGTATTTCCGTTTTCTTGATCATGGTTATGATATCCTTCAGCTGCGGCTGCGCTGAACCGCAGGATTCATGTTCCGCCCCATCAAGCACAACACCTGCGTTGCCTGTGCACGTATTCTATTATAAAAAGATTCTTACTCGGCTGCAAAAACCGGAATCTAACAAAAAACTAATACAATCCAATACCACCCTGTGAAGATTCCAAACCCATACGGCGCACCCTCCCAGCCTCCAAGCTCCGGAAGCACCCCTGCCCCGGGGAAAAGGGCACATGCGTCATCAAACGATCAGAAGAGGCATAGCCTCCGAACCAACTGCCATTTTATCATCTACCCGGGCGACGTCTATTAAAAACCCGCCATCATGACACCGCACCGCTTGCCCACACAAAAACCTTGAAACAGAGTAACCATACGCTCAAAAGGCATCCAAAACCCACAGTTTCTCTCACGGTCTGCCTTCTGTTGACTCTCACGGCGCAGGAAACCACCGCGCCGCAAGCGAACGCCCCGCCAGATGGCGAAGCCCCTGCGCTGCCCACTCCGGTAGAAAACGATACCCCAGGCCGCTCATCACCAGCCAGCCGATCCCACCGCCGCCAGCCGTCAGCATCATTTGCCGACCATGCAGAAACTGCGCACCTTCCCGTACCTCCAGCCATCTCCAATAACTGCCAATCAGAAACTCCGCCAAATATCCGGGAGTTCGCGGATTTTCCTCAGGCGCGGCCTCTGCACGCCACTGATTGCATACATCAAGCAGCGATGGGAAAAGCCGCTCACCCATCGCTTCAAACAGCCTCGTGCGAGCCACAAAAAGATTCGCCGGATAAAACCATGAACCGCGTGTCCACAAGTCATGGACAAAAGCAGCCAATTCCGGTTCATCCTCCGCCAGGCGGCTGAGCAAGCGGTCCCTCCACGTGCGGCGGACGGCCTGCTCCAAGCTTTTCTCCACCCCGCCCTGCCGAGCATTGAATACCACCGGGCATGGAAGAAACCCATCCTTCCCTGACTTCTCTAAAACCTGACGCGCCGCCTCTTCATCAACAGGCGCACGCACGTTCGTCAAGACTTCCGGGGCAATCGCACAGCGCCCCAAACGCGATGCCACGCGCTCAACCCGCGGCAAAACCGGCCGAAAGAGAAGCAGCCGCCGATAATGGCAGAACCCCACAAACGCCACTCCCTGCCGAACCTCCCGATGACGCCACACCCACCACAACGCCGTTGTCTCATTCAAAAACGGATTCAGGGAGGCAATCGTTTCCCCTGCCGCATCCGTCAACATTCCCGAGCCCCGATTCTTTCCCACTCCAAACGGCGTCAAACCAAATGGCGCCGGCGCACCGCCAGGGCGATGATCCACACAGAAGATTCTAAGAGTACACCCCCCCCCTGTTACCTTATTCTTTGACGGCAACCGCGTTGTCCCATTCATAAGCACAGCCTCCAAACGTCCTCTCGTGCCCGTACTTTACCAAACCGCCCGCGCCACAGGCAATCGCATGGAAAAACCGCCGGCAGAGAACAAACCCTGGCAGGGATGGACAACCGCCCCGCCAGGGTTTTACTGTGCTCCTTCCTGCCGCCATTGGCGGTACCGGCAGCCCCACACTTAAAGCGCGGAAGGCGCCTGACCGCGCGTAGGATGCTCGCGAAGGCGGGCATACGCCTCTGCACGAAAGTCCAGAAAACAATCGTTGGCAATCGCTTCACGCATCCGCTCCATAAAGCGGAGATAGCAGTGAATGTTATGAAGCGTGAGAAGACGGTAGCCCAGCATTTCAGACGTGTTGAGAAGATGACGGACGTATCCTCGCGTGTAGCGCGAGCAGCAGGGGCACGTACACCCGGGCTCCACAGGCAGGCTGCTGGCCTTCCAGGCACCGGCCTTCACAGGATAGGGGCCATCGTTGGTAAAGGCCGATCCATTTCGGGCATTGCGCGTAGGAATCACGCAATCAAACATATCACACCCCATCCCGACCGCTTCCGTCATTTGCCAAAGATCGCCCAGCCCCATGACATAGCGCGGACGGTGTTTCGGCATGTAAGGCACAGAGTCTCCAATGCCTTTGAGAATAAACGGCTCGGGCTCACCCACGCTCACCCCTCCCACCGCAAACCCATCGATGCCATCCTTCTCCATAGCAGCCAGCTCACATGCACAGTGTTTGCGCAAGTGAGCGAACTCGGATCCCTGAACGATCCCGAAGTAAAGCTGCCCCGGAGCACGTTCCTGTTCAAGGCAGACGCGCGCCCAACGCAGCGTTTGCGCAACACTGCGGGCAGCATAATCCTCGGTGGCAGGATAGGGAATACATTCGTCAAAAAGCATGGCGATGTCCGAGGCCAAAACCCGCTGAACAGCCATGCTTTCACGCGGCCCCATGAAGAGCCGGCTGCCATCGATGTGCGATTGAAAGGAAACCCCCTCTTCTGTGATTTTGCGCAGGGAAGAAAGGGAGAAAACCTGAAAACCGCCAGAGTCTGTAAGAATCGGGCCGTGCCAATCCTGAAAGGCATGAAGGCCGCCAAGCTGCTCCATAATAGCCATGCCCGGGCGCAGCATGAGATGATACGTATTACCCAAAATAATCGGCGCTCTGAGCTGCTCCAGATCTTCCGCCCCAAGCGTTTTCACCGTGGCCTGCGTGCCAACAGGCATAAAGACAGGGGTAGGCACCGGGCCATGCTTCGTCCACAGCCGCCCCAGACGGGCGCCGCTGCGGGCGTCTTCATGCAGAACTTCATAGGTGCCGATTGGAGGCGTTTGCGTCATTGCTTACCTGACTGGCGCCCCATGAGCGCCGTTTAAACGAACGAAACAGAAGAATCAAACGGGAAGGCGCCTCATCGCGCCATGGCCGCAAGCATTTCGCTGACCGCGCGCTCCATGCCCACGAAAAGGGCGCGCGCCACAATACTGTGCCCAATGTTCAGCGTGTCAAGATTCGGGATATCCAGCAGCGCACCCACATTGCCCAGCGTGAGCCCATGGCCGGCATTGACGCGCAACCCAAGCGTGGCGCCATAGGCAGCGGCTTCGTGCAGCGCATCAATCTCCCGCTTCAGCGCATCGCCCGAGGCATTAGCATAAGCACCGGTATGCAGCTCCACATAAGGGGCTCCCAGTTCGGCGGCAGCCTCCAGCTGTTTACGGTCTGGAGCGATAAAAAGGGAAACGTGGGTGCCGTTTTCAGAGAGCGCACGAATCGTTGGGCGCAGCGTTTCAAGCTGCCCGGCGGCATCCAGGCCGCCTTCGGTGGTGAGCTCCTGGCGGCGCTCGGGCACCAGGCAGACTTCATCCGGGCGAACTTCGAGGGCAATCCGCACAATGTCTGGATTATTGGCCATTTCGAGGTTCATCCGCGTGGTGAGCGTCTGGCGCAGGCGATAAACATCGGCGTCCTGAATATGGCGGCGGTCTTCACGCAAATGAATGGTAATCCCATCGGCGCCGGCGCGCTCGGCCAAACGGGCAATTTCGGCCAAATCGGGGTAATCCACGCCACGCGCTTGCCGAAGCGTTGCGGCATGGTCAATATTGACGCCAAGTTTAAGCGGCTCCATAAAGCGCTTCTCCTTCCTTACCAGGTCTTTTTCAGGCGGACATACCACGAGGTATCGGAGTGGCAGTTGCCGGGTGTCGGGCGCGTCTGATATTCATTGCGCATGCCAGCTTCCAGAGAAATGTCGGAGAGGTGCTGATTGATCACACCGAACTCTTTCATCAAATAAGAGAGTTTGCTCTCGTGAATGAGCGTACCGTCATCCAAATCATCCACCAGCGGCGTATAGGTGATTTCGGTATTCCAGCTTACGCCGCAGGCAAAGTCGTAATGGAAAAGAACCCCCAAATCAATGGCCACATCGTCATCCGTTTGCGTTGAGCGGCCATAACGGGTAGTTTTGGGGTAGTGTTCGGTGTGGGTATGCGCCAAACCCACACGGAAACGGAACAGCGATACGCGGCCTTCCGTCTTGGTATTCCAGAGATAGATGCCATAACCCGCACCAAATACGTTGCGCAATTTGTAGTCGCTGAAACGGTTGTGCTGCACTTCATCACGCAGATACCAGGAAGCGTAGGTCGCCGGGCGGTGCTCAAAGTCAAGCCCGGCAATATACCGTTCGGCGGTTCGGACGCCCTCACTGCGCGTTTTATTCATGGACGCATAGGCCTTAAACGTTGTATTTTCCCCCGTGCGCACCGCATCGATATATGCCGAGAGATTCAGGCTCGTACTGGAGCCTGAGTTGCCGGAAAGGCCAAGGCTGGCCTGAAAGGCCCACCGCTTAATAGGCGGGAAGTCGGGATCGGTCTCATCCTTCCCCCACAGAGTCGAAACATCGCTGAGCGCTAGCGCATGTGCTTTGTCCCCCGCAGGAATCAGCACGGGGTTCCCCTGTTCATCCCGCGACACCGTCGCCTCGGTTTTCGCCTCACTGGAAGGGTTGGTGCGGGCATAAAGAGGGGATTCCGGAGCATAATCCATCTTGGCAATCAAACTGCGGTCAATTTGCAGCGCCCCCGCAAACGCCGTTTCAATCAGCACCTTCCCCCCGTGAATGCCGGTAATCGTACCGTGAATCACATCGCCGGAAGTCGTCGTAATTGTGTCCGCCAGAAGGCTTCCGGCCGCACTCATAGCCAAAAAACCGCACACCCACCGCATGATGCCCATCATGATGTCTGCTCCGTCACGTCGCCAGAATGATCAAACTTGGGGTTCGCCCCGGCCACAACAAACGTAGCCTCCCCTTTCGGAGGGCGCGAACCCAACTGCTCCAATATCGCCGAAAGTGTACCACGAAGCACGCGTTCATGCAACTTGGTCATCTCAAAACAAACGGCAGCCTCCCGTTCCCCAAGCACCTCCCGCGCCATGCTCAGGCTCGCCTTCAGCCGAAACGGCGACTCTAGGCAGACCAACGTGTGCGGAAGTGCCTGTTCCTGCTCAAAGAACTTCCGCAGCTGACCACTTTTACGCGGCGGGAACCCCTTAAAGGTGTAGCTAGATGTAGGAAGCCCCGAAAGCAGCAGCGCCAACTCCACACTGCACGGCCCGGGAAGCACCGTATAGGGTAGACCTTCCACCGCAAACGTGCGGATCACCCGATACCCGGGGTCGCTAATGCCGGGATACCCCCCATCAGAACAAAGCACCACCGGCGTCCCGGCTCGAACCAACCCCACGATCCGCCGCGTTACCTGCTCCTCATTTCCCTGACGATAGGAAAAAAGCTCCGGCCGGGGAATTCCGAGCGCTGACAACAGCTGCCACGTCCGCCGCGTGTCTTCACAGGCAATCACCGGGGCTTCCGCCAAGACCGCCCGCACCCGCGGCGATGCATCGTCCAAATTGCCTAACGGCGTTGCCGCTACATAGAGCTGTGCCTCTAATGCCATCCTCCGCCTCCTGACTTGGCGCCTCCCGGCTTCCGGAAAACGCACGGCCGCGCCTGAGCGCGGCCGCCGGTTCAATCGTCATCCGATGCAAGCGCATCCTCTACCGGCTGAGCATCCGGATTGGCCGCCGGGGGCGGCACATCGCCTTTGGCATCCACCGTAAAAACCGCCTTCTTCAGCTCTTCCGCCGATTCTTTGCCCTTCGCGCGCGGGGCATACGTGCTCGCGGCGTAGCCATACCGCGTTTCATACTTGCTGAAGCCCGCCCAACGGCCAAAGTCCACATTGTTCACCACCACGCCCAACAGCCGCGCCCCCACTTCAGAGAGGCGGCGGGAAGCGAATTGAATCGGCCCGAAGCGCGTCTTATCCGGCGTAGCCACCAGCAGCACAGAATCCACCAGGTTCGCCAGCACAATCACATCACCCACCAAGCCGAACGGCGGCGAATCAATAATCACATGATCATAATGACGCCGCGCCCAGGCGAAAAACTCTGTAATCACATTTGTGCCCATCAGCACCGAAGGGCTGATCGAGCTCGATGCGCGCGAATAAATCACGCTCAGATTCGGCACTTCCGTCTTCTGCGGAAGCGAATCAAACAACGTGCTGTCATTACGCGCCAAAATGTGCGGCAGCGAGGGGAACGAGCCCGGCTCCCGATGGAAAATGCCTGCCAGCCGCGGCCGGCGCATATCGAAGTCCACCAGCAGCGTCCGCTGCCCCGCCTGCGCATACGCAATCGCCAAATTGCACGACGTGCACGTCTTCCCCTCCGCCGGCTGCGTAGACATGCACAGGATCACCTTCGTCAAATCATGATACGTTGGCGAATCGAGCAGATTCCGCAGCCCCGCCATCGATTCCGCATACTGCGAGAAGGGATCCGAATGCATGGCCATGGCCACCTGCGCCCGCTGCTTCCGCCGCAAATGCGGGAAGACCGCCAACGCCTTCAGCCGAAGCCGCTGCTCAATATCCGTCACCCCCACCAGCTTATCTTCCATGTGGTCAAGCAAAAGCACAAAGAGCACGCCGACAAACGTCCCCATCAGAATGCCCACTGAAAAAATCAGGTACGGATTCGGCGAGGCGGGTTTTTCCGGTACAACCGCATCGCGCACCGGCTTGATGGTCGCGGCATTTTCATCGGCCTTCATCGCAGCAATCCGCACACGCGTGCGAATGTCATTGGCCTTTTCCACCTCAATGTCGCGCGCCCGCTCAAGCTGCTGAATGGCCATCTCCGCACTAATGATATCGGTATCCATCGCGATCAACCGCGCCCGCAGCTCAGAAGCCTCCTCCACCACCGGCTGGCGCTGCCGCTCCAGAAACTCCAGCTGCGCCTTCCCTGTGGTATACGCCCGCTGCGCCGTCTCCACAAACTGATCGCGATAGACCTCTTCCTCTCGCGCCTTGAGCTTCACATCCGGGTGATTCTCCGTTAGGCGCGTCAGCAGCGTCTTCTTGGCAACCGCCGCTTCCTGCCACCGCTGAAACGTGGTTACCACCTCCGCCGAACGCGGAATACTTTCCGGAAGCGTGCCAAACTGCGTTGGATCCTGCTTGATCGCCGCCAGCGCCGTTACCAGTTCCCGCGCACCCGAAATCTGCGCTTCCAAGGCCATCGCGCGGGCATCCAGGGCCGCCAAACGCCCTTGGGCATTCTCACGTTCGCGCTTCAGGCTGTCAATCTTCCGATCCTTGCGCAAATCCAACAGCTCTTTGTCCATCTGCGCCAGAATGTGTTCCTCGTTGTCCAACGTAACCGTCAAATACGCCACCGCCGTCTCGGAAATCGCCTTATTCTGATCACCCATATACGCCCGGCAGGTTGCCACATACGCGTTGGCCAAATTCGCCGCCAGTTCAGGATCCCGAGCCGACACCGTCACCTTCACCAAGCGCGACATGGGCAGCAGCTCCATCTCCGTATGATCCTGAAGAACGTCCAGCAATTCCTCCGTCGGCACCGCCGAGCTCGCATGCTCCGTCCGATACAGATCAATCACCGACTTATAAACTCCCGGCGTCTTAAAAAGTTCCCGCCGCGTATTGAAAACTTCCTTCAGCGAGGATCCCCCCACGCCTCCAGTCGCGCCCTCATCCGCGTATATTTGCCCCGGCACATACGATGGACTCCGCGCAAACATCTCGTAATACGCCTCCGCCTCCCATGTATTCGGAATCAGCTGATACAGCACAAACGCACCCAGCAGCCCCAAAATCAAAAAAACGAAGATCGTCATCCAGTGGCTTGAGCAAACACATAAAATACGCCCTAGGCTCAGCGCACCGCCTCCGCCCTCGTCCTCACCTCCGCCCGGAAGTGCCCCATACGGCGCCCCATAAGCCGAACCATATGCCGTCCCGTAGACCGACTGACCATACGGCGTCCCCCCCGAACCGGTCCCCATTGTCTGCGGCGTATACCGGTGATAATAAAGACTCCGCCCCTTCGCTTCTGTCCCGTCGTCCATCCTCAAAACCCTTTCTCAAAAGCTTGCTTCAGCGCGCCCGCGGCATCCAGCCGCCCATACACGCGCATACCATTAAAAACGCTCCAAGAACCGCCGGAGCCTGCAGCGGCGCCCCGAAAACGGAAGCTGCCAACACGCCAGCCACCCCCATCACGGAGCCAATCAAAACAAAAACATAACGCACGCTGTACGACCGCCGCCGCGCCTGACAAAACGCCACCCAGCGCACCACGCACCGCCCCAACATCGCCACCCCAGGCAGCAGCAGAATCACCGTCCCCAACAGCCCCCGCGCCGCCAGCAGCGCAAACAGATCGCACGGCACCCCCGTGCCGCCGGCACGCCACAACGCCCACGCCCGCCCCTTCAGGAAAAAAGGCGCCATTTGGGCAAAACCATCCGCCCCCGTGCCCAGCATCGGCTCCGCCTCAAGCACACGAAACGCCAGCCCCGCACGGAATACCCACTGCTTCCAAAACGCATCCATCGCCGCCCCCCAAGACTCCGGCCCCCCAAGCGCCAACACCCCGCCCGGACGAAACACCAGCCCAAGCCCCGCCGCAAAAATCGGCGGCAAGACCAGCACACACCCCCAAAGCATCCGCGGGTAACGCCCGCTCCCACGCACGGCCACCCCTGCAAAACACCCATACACCACCAACGCCGGAGCCAGCAGCGCCAAAAGGGAAACCGGAGCCAGCGCCAACAACCCAATCAGATTCAATGCGCCAGCCGATAAGGCCCAAATCAACGTCTTGATGTGCCCCTCCAGAAACGCTTCCGCCGCCACCCCAAACAGCACGCACGCACACAGCAGCCACAGCGTCCCCGCCCCAAACGCACCCCCCAGCCAATTCAGCGTCGGAGCCGCCCCCTGCACCCATGCCGTCAAGGCCGCCCCCAGTGCCAGCAGCCCCGCTAGCGCGCCCAACCCAAGCAATGCCAGCAGCCGCTGTCCTCGCGGCAGCGCACAACGAATCGCCACAGCCGCAGACAGCCCGCACACCACCCCGGAAAAAAACGGCTTCCCCGCCCCAGGCACAATCGAAGACGGCAGCAGCGGCAGCGGCGGCGGCGAAAAAACCCACCGGCGCAGCCCCGGCTCATACACCGCCTCCCGCGGTCCATTCAGAAGCGCCGCGCCCAGCACCAGCGCCCCCAGCACCAGACACCACAGCACCACATCCCGCGACACGCGGTGCGCCACCCGTTCCCGCGCCATCAACAAACTTTCCCCGCGAAGCGGCGGCGGCACACAGCACATCATCAAAATTAGCGAACCGGCACACCACAGCGCTCCCCACGCCGAGGGCGAGGGGTTAAAGCAAAGGGTGCCTGCAAGCACCAGAAGGTGTGCAAGCACCCAGTATTTTGTCAACAGAATCCGCAACACGGCCGATGACCAAAAACAGGGCGTCAGAAGGTGAAGGTCAGCCCTACATCGCCCCGCAGGTCATCTGTGTCACCACCCCGCGAACCGGAATACTGATCCGTCTTCCACGACACGCCCGCATACACCGAAGCATACGCGTTCAGCTTGTAAGAAGAGTTGAGCCCCACCTTCAAATACGTGCGGTCATAATCCGACACAATCTCCGAGGAGTGCTCTTCATACACCACCGCCGTGTTCAAACGCGAAGAGAGCCGATCCGACCACTGCGCATTCACGCCCAGCGTCAGATTGTGCGACCACACATAATACTCACTCTGATTGCCGGCATACTCCGGTTTATACTGCGAAGAGAGCGCCAACGAAGCCGCAAACGTCCGATTGATCTTGTAAGCCAAGCTGGCCGTGTAAGACGGCCCCACCGCAGTATGATCCTGGTAGCCGCTGTAATCATAGACGGCCGCACCTAACAGAAAGTTGTAGGAGAGCTTCCGCTCAAGCTGCCCGGAGAGACCCGTCATCAGATAATACGCATACGAAGCCTTCGCCGCATCATCCCACGTGGTCGAAAGCGACAAGTTCCAGTAATGACGTGTAGCAACCGCGCGCCCAGCCAACAACGAAACGTTGTAAGAATCGCTCTCGTACTTATACCCACTCAGCTGCTTGGTGCGGCTCCAGCCCGCGCCTACCGACCAACGCCACCGCTCGCCCTGATAGCCGAGCGCCACGTTGGCGTTATAGTGTTCAGTCTTATCGGTGTCAATCCGGGAGAGCTCCGGCAACGCGGTGTTCCACCCCTGTCCGTAAAACTCATCGTTCTCCGTGCGCGAGTACGAACCCGAAGCCGTCAATGTCAAGTTCTTGCGCAGCTCGCGGCGAAGCGTCAGGCTGGCGCCGTAAGAATCGCTGTCCTGCGCATTCTTGCTTTCAAAGCCGCGCTCCATGGTGTAAAACGCGCTCGAAGACAAGGATGTGCGGGCATTTGCATCCCCATACGTCAGCGAAAGCGAAGGCGTTACGCGCCAGCCGCCGCCCGACTTCTCGTTGCTAGAGGTGTTGCGCGCATTGGTTTCCCAGAAGGCGCCTACGTTGACACGCGGTGAAAGCGTCCAGGCGTTGCGCGGCCCAAAGCGGAAGCCCTGCCCAGGCGCACCCTGTTCAGCCTGCGCAGCGGCGCTCAAAAGCAGGCACCCGCACAGCATAGCGGCAAAACGAAGCGGTTTTTTCATCTTCTTGTCTCCTCGCCCATACACTTAAAGATATTGGTTGCCGTAAGTCGGGCTCGGCTTAACCGGCAGAGGACGCGGCGTCCCTTCAGGGGTGGTGCTGTCCACACCCGCCTCAACGTCCAACGCGCCTGTGGGAGCGACCGTCGGGGGCAGAAGCCCAGGCGATTCCCAATCGTACATCGAGGCTTCCATTGTATCAATCGTGATGCCCAGCACATCATCGGCGAAACGCGAAAGCAGCGGCACCTTGACGTCCACTTCTGCCTCCGCAGACGGTTCGCCCTTCGCATTGGCCGGAGGTTTCGGCTCGAGATAAGCCGCTTCAGCCTTCGGCTTATCTGCCGCCTTGGGTTCTTCCGCAGCCGAAACAGTTTCCTGCGAAACTGCGTCCGTCTTCTTCTGCTCGGCCTTAACCACGCGCTTGGCATCCGGATCGGCCGGCGTCTCAGCCACTTCGTCCACGCCTGCGGCAGCGGCAATAACCTCTCGGTTGCCAGATTCCGAAGCGGTAATGTATGTGGCGGCGGCGGCCTGAACGGCTGCGGGAAGCGCGGCCACCATCTGCGGGCGCGTCCGGTCAGGGTTCGAAGAAGCCTTGGTGAACGTGGCCGCCAGGATGCTCATGCGCACGGCAGGAGAATCCGAACCGGATGCCTCAATTTCACGAGAGGCAACCGAAACGACCTTCTTACAAAACGCATCGAACTGCTCATCGGTCATGCCGTTGACCTTCTGGTCAAAGTTTTCCTTGGCAAGCAGATCTGCCACGCCCTGCAGGTGTTCTACAGGCACCGTGTTGAAGATATCCGCAATCACACCGATCGATCCGCCGCCGGAGAGGAGTGCGCGCGAGGCCGTGGTAAGTGCCTGCACTTTGGCCGCATCGTCTGCAGGGCGCGCGGCCACCGCTTCCAATACCTGGCGCGCATAAGCCCGCCGCGCGTTTGCCGGCTGAGCCTTCATTGCGGCCACCACTTTCTCGGGGGTTAAATCCGCCTCCGTCAGAGCAGCGCAGGCCACCCCTGCCCCCAACAGGATTGCAGCCGCCAAACACATCATTTTTTGCATCATACGCCTCACTTTCAGGTTCGATGATTACCAATTGCTTTCCGGTACGTCCAGCACATCTCCGGGCATCAGGCGGATATTCAGCTCCGCCGCGCCGCGCCGTCCGATCCGCTCAGTGTCGATCACAGCCTGTTGGCGCACGCCGTCCGCAAAGGTTCGCGTTACGCGCACGCCATTGACATTGGCCCATTGCCCCATGCCGCCGGCCAGCTGAAGTGCCTGCATAACCGTCAAATCACACGTTGGCGGAATGCTCACGACACCCGGATGCCCCACGCACCCGGTAACCAGCACCGAGCCATAGGGCGACGATCCGCCTTCATTCATCGGCACATAATAAACCGACACCAGCGGATCCACGTAAAACTCCTTGTAGCGCTTCGTCAGCTCGTCCTGAAACGCCTCAATTGTCATGCCCACGCAATGCACCTGACGAATCAGCGGCATCACAATATCCCCCGAGGCCGAGACTTCCTTCACCGTCTCTTCCATCACCGGCTCGCCCGAAGCCACCACGGAAATGCGCACTTTCACGCCCACACGGAGCTGCGGCACAATCACGCCCGGCTTCAACGCCTGCGGCGCAACCATCTCCGCCCCGTCAGTTGCGAACATCTCACACCCGCAGACCAGCACAATTCCAATACAAAGCCAGAACCACCTTCGCATCTCTTCTCCAAACCAATTCGTGCAAGAAGTGTATCAAGCTTTTACATTCCTTGCAAGTCAATATTTCAACAAAATCGAACACCGACGCAGGGTATCGCCCCGCTCGAGCCGTGCGCACCGTCTCCGCACACGGCTCCGGCCAACCCCTTCCCGCACTTTCTGCGGCACGCCCCACCCGCCGATGTTGACGCGCCGAACCTCAACGTAACCGGCACGCTGCGCCCGCAAGACCAGCTCGTCGCCAACGGAGCGTCCCTGCCGAAAGACGGAGACTGCTCGACGCAGCATCAAAAAAAGGCGGGGGCAGCCATGCCCCCGCCTGAACCGGCCTTAACCGGATGCTCCGGGTTTATTCACCCGCCGTCTGCGCATTCGTGGCGCGCACACGGAACGCTGTGGGAGGCGTGTCCCGTGTGATGGGCATCACGTAGAGATAACGCTCACCCGCGCCAGGCGTGAGCCCAAGAGCCGTAAGCTCCTCCGCGGTCAATGCACGGGCAGTCGCCAC